>NZ_PIZL01000029.1:0-23880 GCF_002835515.1 Vibrio sp. vnigr-6D03 | reverse complement strand
GGTCTATATTGTTAAAGAGCGCTGCTTTTCGAGAAGTTTTTCTCTCAAAGCGGAGGTGCATTCTAGCGAGATAATTTGAAGAGTCAAACACTTTTTCAAATTTATTTTCTCAGAAGTTTTTCACCTCTCTAACACTGCTGAAGCCTTGTGGCGTCTGCCGTGTCAGTGAGGCGGAATTATAGAGACACTAATCTTTATGGCAAGCCTTTTCTTTAAAAAATAAGGAAAAAACGCACTTTTCTTTGAATTTCATTCAAAGTGCTGATTTATCCATGTTTTACCCCAGAATAAGCACAACTTATCCACAAAGTTATTCATTTTAGTACAAAAAGCGCACAGCTGATATTGCCTATAAAATAGAAAAGCTGCATAAGCAGCTTTTCTATTACGATACTAAGTTGTCATTTAAATGCCTGAGCCATCACTTTCGTTCTCTTCTTCATGAAGACCACACTCTCGCTTCAATCCAAAGAAACGAGTTTCTTCTTCGCTCATTCCCGGCTCCCACTTACGGGTTGTATGGGTATCGCCTACAGACAGATAGCCTTCTTCCCAAAGTGGATGATATGGAAGGTTGTTTTCCTCTAAGTAATAGTGGACATCTTTATTCGTCCAATCGATTACAGGTAAAAACTTAAATACACCGTTTTGAATAGCTAAGATGGGTAAGTTCGCTCGAGAACTCGATTGCTCGCGGCGAAGACCAGAAAACCAAGTACCCACCTCAAGTTCATCCAATGCACGACGCATCGGTTCCACTTTATTTAGCTTATTGTACTTTTCTATGCCTTCTACACCTTGCTCCCACAATTTTCCATAACGTGCTTCTTGCCAATTAGGGCTAGTTGCAGCACTGAAGATCTTGAGATTCAAATTGAGTTTCTCAGTCAGTTCATCAATAAAGCGATACGTTTCTGGAAACAAATAGCCCGTATCCGTCAGAATGACTGGCGTATCGGCTTTAACTTGGGAAACCAAATGAAGCATCACTGCAGCCTGAATACCGAAACTGGACGACACCGCATGTGTGCCTTCTAAGTTTTCGATAGCCCACGCGACTCTTTCTTGTGCCGTCAGTGTTTCTAAATAACCGTTCAATTCAGCAAGGCGCAGCGACTGCTCCGCCTTGGTCATCGACAGTAACTCAGAAAGCTGGGGCTTCTTTGTTGCTGTAGTATCAGGCATGCAAATCCCTCTTAGAGATGAAGACTTCTTCGATAATGCCCGCACGAATTGTGAAGTCACCGAAGCACTCGCCTTCGTTACGCTCATTTGCCCAGCGTTCAACCAAGTGATCGATCTCTTCTAGGATTTGAGCATCTGTGATGTTCTCTTTATACATCTTAGGAATACGAGTACCTGCGCGGTTCCCTCCTAAGTGTAAGTTATATCGACCAGGTGCCTTACCGACTAAGCCAATTTCAGCCAACATTGCACGACCACATCCATTAGGACAACCAGTTATGCGCAAGATGATGTTCTCATCTTCAGGTAACCCGTGCTTTTCAAGGATACCTTCAACGTCCGTAACAAACTCTGGTAAGAAGCGCTCCGCTTCTGCCATTGCAAGTGGACATGTAGGAAACGCCACACATGCCATCGAGTTTTTGCGCTGTTCGCTCACGCTGTCATCCATCAAGCCGTGTTCACGCGCAATCTTTTCGATTTTCGCTTTTTGGCTTTTTGGCACACCTGCAACGATAAGGTTCTGATTCGCTGTCATGCGGAAATCACCTTTGTGGATTTTCGCGATTTCAGCTACACCTGTTTTCAGAGGTTTTCCTGGGTAATCCAGCAGACGACCGTTTTCAATGAAAAGTGCTAAATGGTGTTTTCCATCGATGCCTTCCGCCCAACCAATGCGGTCACCACGATAAGTCAGCTCGTAAGGACGGCTATCTTCAAACTTTACTTCAGCTCGTCTTTCAACTTCTGCTCTAAATACATCAGAACCTACTCGGTCTAAGGTGTATTTTGTTTTAGCGTTCTTACGGTTTGAACGGTTACCCCAGTCGCGCTGAGTGGTTACTACGGCTGCTGCAACGTCTAGCGTTTTTTCTAGTGGGATAAAACCAAAGTCATCCGCGCGACGTGCGTAAGTCGATGTATCACCATGCGTCATGGCAAGACCACCACCTACTAGAACATTAAAACCAACTAGCTTGCCTTCTTCTGCAATTGCAACAAAGTTCAAGTCATTAGCATGGACGTCGACGTCATTCTGAGGTGGAATCACAACCGTAGTTTTAAACTTACGTGGTAGATAGTTGCTACCAAGAATCGGCTCTTCGTCTGTGGTTTCTACTTTTTCACCATCTAACCAAATCTCTGCATAAGCACGCGTCTTTGGAAGTAAGTGTTCACTGATTTTCGCCGCCCATTCATAAGCTTCTTGATGAAACTGTGATTCGATTGGGTTGGTTGTACAAAGTACGTTTCGGTTAACATCACCCGCTGTTGCAATTGAATCAATACCAATGCTGTTCAGCGTTTGGTGCATCAATTTAATATTTGGCTTAAGTACACCGTGGAACTGGAATGTTTGACGAGTCGTTAAACGGATACTTCCATATGAAGTATGTTCATCAGCAAACTTGTCGATAGCTAGCCATTGCTCTGGCTTAATAATGCCGCCAGGCATACGTGCACGTAACATTACATTGTGCAGTGGCTCAAGCTTTTGCTTTGCACGCTCAGCTCGAATATCGCGATCATCCTGTTGGTACATACCGTGGAAACGGATCAACTGGAAATTATCTGCGGTAAACCCACCAGTGATACGATCTTGTAAATTTTCAGTGATCGTACCGCGTAGGAAATTACTTTCTCTTTTTAGACGCTCATTATCGGAAAGTGGGCCGAGCACTTCGCCTAGTACTTCTTGCTTATCACTCATTAGTACACATCCCTTTGGTAACGTTTTGCTTTACGCAGATCGTTAATGAATTCTTCTGCTTTTTCTTGGCTTAAACCGCCATGCTCTTTTGCAACAGAGACCAATGCATCATTGACATCTTTCGCCATGCGAGTGGCATCACCACACACGTAGATATAGGCGCCATCTTGAATCCACTGCCACATTTGCTCTGCGTGCTCCAGAATTCGATGCTGAACATATACTTTTTCTTGTTGATCACGGCTAAATGCGACATCTAACTGAGTCAACAAACCAGACTTGAGGTATTTCTGCCATTCCACCTGATACAAGAAATCTTGAGTGAAAGTACGGTCACCAAACAACAACCAGTTCTTACCTTCTGCATCGCGGTTATCACGCTCTTGGACGAAGCTACGGAAAGGTGCGATACCAGTACCAGGGCCAATCATGATCACTGGCGTGTTGTCGTCTTGTGGCAATTTGAAGTTATTATTGTTTTCAATAAACACCTTAACTTCACCGCCTTCTTCTAATCGATGAGATAAGAAGCTAGATGCACCACCATAGCGAGTCTCTTCACCAACGCCGTATTCCACAACACCTACCGTTAAATGAACTTCTTCATCAACTTCGCTTTGCGCAGATGCAATCGAATATAAGCGAGGCGTTAGGCGACGTAGTATTCCTACTAATTCTTCCGCCGATAGCTTAGTTTTCTTCTCTCCAAGCACATCAATAACTTGAGTATTACCCGCGTATTCACGTAACTTGTCTTTGTCCGCAACCAGTTTCTCTAGCTTTTTACTGCCAGAAAGTTCTGCAAACTTAGTCACCAATTGAGGGTTAGACGTCGTCACTTCGTATTTGCTTATCAACGCAGTACGAATAGAAAGACTTTCACCATCAACTTCAATCGTTTCGATACCCGACAAACCAACCTTCGCTAAAATAGCATCGACTAACTCAGCGCTGTTTTCATACCAAACACCTAACGCATCGCCAGGCTGATAGGTCATGCCCGATTCATCTAAATCAATTTCGATATGACGAACATCTTTGCCAGAATCACGACCCGTAATCTTCTGGCTAGTGAGAAGTGTTGCGGTATACGGCTTTTGCTTAGTGTACTGGCTGTGAGCAGCAGCAGGCTGACCGCCAGCATGAAGCTGAACCACTTCAGCTTCGTTCCCAGAGGAAAGCATGTCTTTGGCTTTTTCAAGAGCCGCTTTACGCCACTCCGCTGCAGGCGCTTCATAGTCAACATCACAATCAAGGCGATCAATAAATGATGTCGCACCTAGCTTAGACAGGTACTCATCGAAATCTTTTGCCGTTTGGCAGAAAAACTCGTAGCTCGAATCACCCAAACCAATCACTGCATATTGCAAGTTCGGTAATTTCGGTGCTTTCTTAGATTGTAGGAACTCATGAAGCTCCATAGCATTATCTGGTGCTTCACCTTCACCGTTTGTAGAGGCCACCACGATAACGTGGGTTTCTTTCGCCAAGTTCTTACCTTTGTAATCACTCGCGTCGAATAGCTCTACTGCAATTCCTTCTGCTTGCGCTTCTTCTTTCAGCGCTTCTGCAACGCCTTTCGCGTTACCCGTTTGTGAGGCGAAGATGATGCTCAGTTTGCCGGCTGGTTTTGCGGCTACTGCGGCGGCAGCCTGATTAATAGGCGCGGCAGCACCAGCTGGTTGATTTTGACTTATACCCCAAAAATAACCACTCACCCACGCTAGCTGCTGTGGGGACAATTCAGAAATAGCTTGTTGTAATTGACCTATTTGCTGATCGTTAAGTGGGCTTGCGAGGGCGGAAAGTTCCTTAAGTAACATGTCACGACATCCCTATTCATTGCGTGATGATAGATTAACCACTCCCCTTAATAATAAAAAAGAATAGATGAGCATGTTTTATAACTTTTTGGAAGTAAGAAAGGATGTGAACGGGTGGAATCAGTACTCTTCAATGCGAACTTGGCGAAATCCAACCGCTAGCGCAGATTTAGATGCCTTATCTAAGTCTATGTAATGACACTCTTCACCGTGTGAATCGGTAAGAAGAATAAAGCCGCCTCGCGTATGGCGAAACTCCACAATCCAAGTTCCTTCTTGGATAGAAGGTTCGATGATTGCCTCAATGAGTTGATTATCTTGATACAGGCTTCGCAGTTCAGAAATCGTCATGGGTCGTTCCGTGCTAACAAGTATGTTAATAAGAATGACGCAAAATACGCACTTTGCAAATAGATTGTTAACACAAATAACAAAAAGGCATATTGATATCATTCAATATGCCTTTTCTAATTTAAGGGGAACAGAGGGAGAATGTTTAAAATCCAGCTTCGACTCCAACAAATGCACCATGTGTTAGATACATATCACTCGGTCCTGAAAACATGCCAAAGCGGTAATCCATCACGCGATATCCAGCTCGAATCGCCATATCGACTTTTTCGAAGTCAAAACGATAGCGCATACCCGCAGTGACATCGGCTGTTTTATCACCATCACTATTACCAAAATCAAACTCACCAATTACATCAAAGTTTGTTTCAGGAATAGTAATCGCCGCGTTGGCATACCAGCTAAAAAGAACTTTATTGAAGTCTTGCGTTGGATCAACAGGGTTTGAGTAAACGCCATTCGCGTATTGGGAAACCGTAAGACCGGCATCAAAATGCAAAAGATCGTGCTCAATCAGATCGTAGTAGAAAGTAAAATCCGTTTTATTGAATTTGATATAGCTCATTTCTACTGGGCTAAAGCGAATTCTAAAATTTGGCACATAGGCAATATTGTGCTCTAGCGCTAACGAGCCTGTGAACTTGGTTTCTCTGTCACTATTTAAAATAGTTTCGGCATCATGCTTATAAGCCGTTTTTGCCGACCACGCATCGCCAGATACTTTCATGGAAAAGTCCGTTTCCGCGTAAGAAGAAAACGTACACATTAATAAAGAAGAAGAGAACAAAGCCGCACAAACGCGATTTTTCATGGAAGGAAGCCCCACCCGTCAATTATGAACACATGGGGATACTATCATAATTGCCCTGTACGAAAAGACATCTCATTCAGGGCTGACTCAATTTTAACGCGGGCAATACACTTTGTTACGGAAGAACCACCAAGCAATTGCCAATACAATTAACCAAGGCAATAACTTAAATACCATACCCATCATTCCGAACACTAACATGACTGCGAAAGCCACGGCACCCGCTGCGAAAATCGACACTAGGGTGACGCCAGTAAAAAATAACACACCCAGAAATACCAACACAAATAGCAGTTCAATCATTGTTTGCCCCTTTTGTATTTTTACTTTCAACTATATAGCTGAGTTATTGCAGGAAGCAGACCAACTTTTAAAAAATACTATTTTTCCCTTTTATAACAAACAAATACAACAAAGCCTTGAATGCTAATTCAAGGCTTCATATTTCTAATCATGGTCAATTTAGCTAACAGGTGGCGATTTTTACACACCCAATTCAGCCGGGATCTTAGCTAACGCTGTCTCGACAACTTCTAGCCCAGCCCCTTTCTTGTGAGCGTTTTCACTGATGTAGCGACGCCACTGTCGAGCACCCGGCATACTTTGGAATAATCCGAGCATATGACGCGTCATATGACCTAGATATGCGCCATTCGATAGCTCTTTCTCAATGTAGGGGTACATTTCGCGCACAATATCAGAGCGTTTCTTAACTGGCTTTTCAGAACCAAACAACTCTTGATCAACAAAAGCCAGCAAGTACGGGCTTTGATAGGCTTCACGACCGATCATTACACCATCGAGATACTGCAAATGTTCTTTAGCTTCGTCCAGAGTTTTGATTCCGCCATTCACCGCAATATTCAGATGTGCAAAATCTTTTTTAAGTTGGTAAGCGCGAGGATAGTCCAAAGGAGGAATTTCGCGGTTTTCTTTTGGGCTTAATCCACTCAACCACGCTTTACGGGCATGTATAGTGAATTGCTCACAACCGCCTTTCTCAGAAACCGTAGAAACAAAGTCCGTGAGGAATTCATAAGAATCTTGGTCATCAATACCGATACGTGTTTTTACCGTAACAGGCACATCAACCACTTCACGCATGGCAGCAACACATTCCGCCACCAAGTTTGGTTCTCCCATCAAGCACGCACCAAAACGACCATTTTGAACACGATCCGATGGACAACCAACGTTTAAGTTAATCTCATCGTAGCCGCGCTCTTGAGCAAGCTTCGCACACGTTGCAAGATCTGCCGGATTAGAACCACCCAACTGCAATGCGACAGGGTGCTCCTCTTCGCTGTACGCTAAGAAATCACCCTTACCATGAATGATCGCGCCCGTTGTCACCATCTCGGTATACAGCAGTGCGTTATCCGACATTAAGCGGTGGAAGTAACGACAGTGTCTATCTGTCCAATCGAGCATGGGTGCAACGGAAAAGCGAGAAAGTGCGTATTTGCTAGAGTTTTCAGGTTTTATCATGGTTTACTACTAATCTGGATACTGTATGTATATACACTAATTTGCTAGAATTGCTCCCGATTTCTCTTATCAGTACGTATATAGTACGCATCAAAAGAGTAGGACAATGGCATCATTCAGCATAAAAAAACGCCAGCTAAAAAGCGGAGAATTTCGCTTTACAGCAGACATCATCGTGAAAAAGAATTCGGCGATTATACATAGAGAATCCAAAACATTCAGGAAAAAAGATCTCGCTAGAACCTATGCACTCAAAAGGGTTGGTGAGCTTGAATCGCCTACACCAGAAATTCAAAAATCCGTACCGTTATACGTACTACTGGATATGTACATGAACGACAGGGATTTATGGGATAGAACGGGTCGCACTAAACAATATGTGATCCGTATGCTGCGAGACTGTGACATAGCTAATGTTGAGAGCAACAAACTAAAATGTAGCGATATCATAGAGCACTGTAGAAACCGTAAGGGAGCAGGAGCAAAACCTGTCACTATTTATCATGATATTGCTTACCTTCGTTCAGTGATGAAGAAAGCGAACCCTGTATTTGATATCAACGCCAACTTCTCCGTATTTGAGGAAGCGGTTCCCGTATTGATAGACATGGGGTTGATAGGTAAAAGCGAAAAGCGCACCCGACGCCCTACCGATGAGGAACTGGATAAGCTTAAAGAAGGGCTAAAAGCTCGCCAAGACTTTCGCTCAAACGGGAAAATCCGAATTCCTTTTATAGATATTCTAGATTTCAGTATCTTGACCTGTATGCGTATTGGTGAAGTGTGTAATTTACGGTGGGAAGACATCAACGAAGAGCACAAAACCGTTCTAGTCCGTGATCGAAAAGACCCAAGAAAGAAACAAGGTAACCACATGATTGTTCCGTTACTTGCTGAATCATTTGATATTGCGATGAGACAACCTAAAAACGGCGCTCTGATCTTCCCATACAATTCACGCAGTGTTACAGCAGGGTTTCAAAGGGTGAGAAATTCAATTGGTATCGAGGACTTGCGTTATCACGACTTGAGAAGAGAGGGAGCAAGTAGATTGTTTGAAAAAGGCTATTCGATAGAAGAAGTGGCTCAGGTTACAGGACATAGGAACTTGAATATTCTTTGGCAGGTATACACTCAGCTATTCCCTCATAACCTTCATAAAAAATAACAAAAAGGTCCTTTTGGAGCGTTTTTTAAAACAACAATCAATTGAATTAATTGATTTTTATTCAATTACTGCCCCATAAATGACCACAAAATTTTATCAGTGTGTAGCGTGCTTTTGGAGAAAAATATGCCATTAGTTTGAGTAAAATGAGGATAGGAAACGCACTAAGTCCAATGTTGATTTAGCTCATCAGATTAAAAATCTATACTTCTAGACGTACTGATTCATTAATATGCGACATACTTGGAGTGAATACAGTTGCATATTGTGTTACTTTTACCGCGCATTTATAACACGGTAAAAGGTAATAAAATGGACCACAACCAACTTTGTGAGGCGATATCTCAAATCATTCGGAATTATGCCGACAATCGTTACGGAGTTTACGATTCAGTACACGTTAATCGCTGGATCGAACAGTTTGATGTAAACGAGCGCCAACTAGTTCTAGAAGAAACATTACACATATTGCAAAGTCATTATATCACTAAAGAGCAATTCATTGATTTTGTATCCACGACCATTGACTTTGATAACATCCATAAAGGGAATCCCCAACAGTTCTGGGGAAATGCGTCACTTTTACAAATACAACGCAATGGGAATAGTCAAAATGAGCTCAACCACATTTTTTCTAGCGTTCTACAAAACAAATATCAAGTAGGCAATATTATTAATAAATTGTCACAAGATTATTTTTATGTTGATGATTTTATTTTCTCTGGAAATAGACTATACGACGACATAAGACAATGGATTGAGCTAAATAATCCTATAAACTGCAATCTGAACATAGTAACAATTGGATACTATACTTCGGGGCAATACTCAACAGAGTGTAAATTAAGAAAACTATTTGAGAATAGAAATATTAAATTGAATTTCTATTCTTACAATGAACATGTCCTTGAAAACCGTCTTAGTTCACGAGACTCTTCCGAGAGGTTCTGGCCAACAGTACGTGTACTAGAAGACGCGACCATTCAAGCTTATGTGGCGAACAATGAGCCAAACTTTACATTTAGAACAATTATCCCCCATAAAAACAAAGTGTTCTCGTCAGAGAGGCGCGAGCAATACGAAAAAATCATGCTAAAATATGGTATTAGAATTGTAGGTTTCCCAAGAAATAATAACATTGTGGTTAAACCACTAGGGTATGATACTTATCCAACTTTTGGCTTTGGATCTGCCGTTTTTACGTTTAGAAACTGTCCAAATAACAACCCATTAGCGTTTTGGTGGGGTGACCCTAACGCACCCAAAAATCACCCATTCAGTCAATGGTATCCTTTACTGCAAAGAACCGCGTACAGAGATTAGTAATGGCAATAGAGTTAAAGCAGTATGATATTAAAAATGCCGCTGCTTTTAAAAAGACAACAGAGCAATGGGGGGAGCTATCTAATATGTGTGCAGGCTTCCCCGTTGTTGTTAATAACGTTCCTATTAAAAGTGTTGAAGCTTTATATCAGGCATGTAGATACCCTTACCACTCTGATATACAAGAAAAAATCTTAGAACAAAATAGTCCTATGACTGCAAAAATGGTTGGTAAACCTTACTTAGACAAGACCAGGAAAGACTGGGACAAAGTTAGGATCCTAATCATGAAATGGGTTCTAAGAGTTAAGTTAGCTCAAAATATGGAGCGTTTCTCTAACGTTTTAAAAGAAACTAATGACATGCCGATTGTTGAGATCTCTCGGAAAGATGACTTTTGGGGAGCTAAACCGATTGGCGATGATATTTATGTTGGTGTCAATGCTTTGGGGCGTCTACTGATGGAGCTCAGACACCAACTATTTACTCATGGTGAGGAAAGGTTTTTATCTGTAGCTCCTTTGGAAATCAATGACTTCTTTTTGTATGGGAACCCTATTGATTTTGTATATTCATCACAAGCATATAACGAAGATAAATCACAAATAGACCTTTTTAACTGAGTTCGCATTACGAGCAGTATACTTCGTAGCAGATGAGAATTATTTTTGAAGGTTACGTGAATTTATTTTCTATTTTTGAGAGTAAGATAAGGAGCCTTTCGGCTCCTTTTTTATCCCTTTACAGTTTTAACAAGAAATGTATTGGAGACATAAACCAGTTTTCAAGCTTGCTTGACTGGATTTTATTTTTCATCGTATATGTTTAAGCTGTTTTTTTGCGCAGAGTACATCCTAAGTTCAAGATTACCCACCTTTTCCACCAGTCTGTCGAGAATGTTTCGGGTATTCTTTATGTTCTGCCAAAGCATGAACAAAATCAGTAACTCGGTCGGCTTGAGTCCTAAATCCGCAATTATCGGCAAGATGTCCGTCATAGTTTCCCACTTAGTTTTTTCTCTATCCACTTCTCGAATGTGTTTCTCAGCATCCGCCTAAACCCAAAGGTATCAATGTAAATACCCGCCAATAGATACCAGTAATAGTCCGGCACTTTCTCCAATGCATCAAAACCCGCGTAGGCGTATTGGGCATAGTCAGGAATGAAGCAGAGCAACACGGGGATAGTAGTCAGAATCAATAAATACTCGTCTTTCCAGCCCCGCGTTTTCACACTGAGGGCATCGAGGTCACTGGCGCTTATATTGCCCTGCCGGATACCGTCAAGGCGCTTACTGTGAAGCTCGCGTTTGATTTCGGCGCTTTGTTGCCGCTCTTCACTTCTGCCTTTGAAAAAATCACCAATGAGGGCAGCAAACCCCAGTAAAGGGAATGCCATCACGCCACCCCCGCTAATCGGCTGCCTTCCATTACAAGGGCGCGGTCAACGTACACCCCACATTCAAACTTAATCATTTCATACACAAGGTCTGGAATGTGGGCATGTGTGAGGGGTTGATGCACTTCTACGCCCATTCTCGCCGCGACCGTATCGGCGTAAATATTGGTCGGGTTTTCGTGGTCGGGTGCCCAGCGGTTGATGATGTCGAACACGGTCACTAAGCCGTATCGAGTCATGTAGTTGTTGATGAGTTTCGCCCCCGCACGAATGCCGTATTTCATGTGGGAGAAGGTGGCAAAGCGCCCAAGCACTTCAACGCCTGTTTGCCCTGTCCACTGGTTGTTTTTGTTGTACTCAATGTTGAGCGGGTTGTTATTGCGTATTCCGCGTGGCTTGCTGGTCATGGTGAGGGCTCCCCCTATAAAAATGAATGTGGTGATAAGTAACAGATGTTTAGTGTTCATCGTGCTCAGGCTCATCAAAGGGCTGAATGTCGCCAAACTCGCCCGACACGGCGCGTTGGAAAAGAGCTCTGCCTTGTGGCTCGCAGTCGTTGGCGTACGCCACAAAATCAAACACGGTTTCGTTGTCTTCGGTCACTTCCAATATCAAAGCGATGCCGTTTGGATCTGCCCATTTGGGAAAATTCGTCACTTTCATGTTGTTACCTCACACGTTGAAATAATCCGTAAATTTGAGCGTCTTTTTCCCCAGTGAACCCACGAAACGCCCATGTTCCCGCCATGGTATGAACTGTGGGGTGTACCACATCGTATCTATATGGCTCTTTAGAGTCGGGAATACGCCTAATGGTCAACCACTTATTGACATGAAGACTTTGAAGAATAAGACCACCACGGATGGTTGCGGTTAACATATGGCCGATGGGAAACGCCACATCAGAAACCTCCTGCCCTTTGTGCACACGGTTGGCTTCGGCGTCGTCCGCTTTTTGTTCGATGCGGGTGAGCTCATTACGCACCGCGGTGTCTTTGTTGGTGACCTCTTGCGTTAAGCTGTTAAGCGTATTTTTCAAATCGCGCCCGCCTCGCGCCGACAGCGATATGGACGTGCTGCCGTTGGTCAGGCTGCTGGTGATGCCTCGATGCGTGTTCGGTGATAACCCGTTTCGCGCGGCGGCAATCACATCATCGAAGGTCTTGCCATCAAACAAGTTGGTGTTCGCTGCTTTTTCACCTTTGCCAAGCTTTTGGCTTATGGCGTTTTGAATGGCGGTGATGTAGCTGGCGTTTTGCTCGTACGCCTTTGCTAATTCCACAATCGTATCGAGCGCGGCGGTGGTGCCGTCTCCGAGCAGTTCATCAAACTTGGTTTCGGTGAACGCGTTCGCCTCGGCGATGGCGTCGGCTTTGGTGACCGCCGCCGTGCGCCCTATCAGCTTTTTAGCGTAGGTGTTTTGGTCTCTGAGCAAATCATCGGCACTGGTTAACGCGCGATACGCATCCCCCACGCCTTTTTCGGTGGCGGCGACACTGGTACGGGTGCCATCAATGGCGCTACTGAGTGCCACTTGTTCGGGAAACTCTATTTTGACAGGAGGCGGGATAATGCTGCTCATGCCGTCACCTCCGTTACGTAAAGCACGCAATCCGTAGGGATCAGGACATCCAGCTTTGCCCCGTTGGACAATACCCACCCTTCACCCGCCCGCAGTGGGTAGCCTTTGTTTTCAAAGCCCCCTATCCAGATAGTTGAAGGATTCGCATCCGCGGCGCGAATGATGAGCTCTTCACGGCGAATGTTGCCCGTGATGGTGCCGCTTTGCGTCATGGCATCAAACGGTACAAGCGTTAAGTCGTCGCGACTTTGCGCCACCACGTTGACCTTTTGAATGTCCGGCGGCGGGGTTGGGTTGGTGAGCTCCACCTTTTGCACGTCGGGTAAGTTATCGACACTGGCGTTCACGTGCTGGTCAGAAGGGAGCGCCACAGGTTGACGTCCCAAAAACTCCACAAGGACGTCTTTCACCGTAAGGCTGGATTCAATTTCCAGCTTTGAACCATCAATGGACGGCTGATAGATACCGTGGACGTGCACCAAAGACACATCCCCTTGCCGACCAAGGTTGGTGATGTTGAGCGCGGTGAAGCTCTCCCCATGAGGCAGAGTGATTTGGTCACGCTCGCGCAGCTCGTACACACGCCCCGTTGGGACGGTCGTCACTTCCACCGCCTCGCCTTTTTCCAGATACAACGACGTACCCGCCGCGTCGACCGTCACGCGTTGATGCTCGTCTAAATGGCGTTCAATACGCATGATTACCCCTTAAACATAAACAGAATCGCCAAAAGACAGACCACCGCCGCCATGGCAAGGTAAGTCTCTTTGTTGGCGTCGATGAGATCCGATTGCCCGCCCGTGTTGTTGGACTTCACCAGACTGGTGATGCCCTCCAACAAACGAAACTCATTGCTGGCATTGGTCGCTTGCAACTGGCTTAACGAATTGAGCGAGGCGTTGTTTTGCGTTTTCAGCGAGTCGATGGCTTCCCGTGATAGGTTGCCCCCGTACGCCAACGCCGAATCCAGCGCCTTATCCGTGCTGTTGAGCGCGCGCTCTAATACCGCTTGATTGGTTTCAACGTTAAACTCCGCCCCTTGCGCGTTCAGCCTTAGCGCTTCCATTGCGAGACTGTTGTTCGCGTCTAACGCGTCTTGCGCCGTGCTTTGTTGCCCGCTTAACGCCTGTTCTAACAAACGCTCGTTGGTTGCCAGTGCGGTAGTGGTCAATTCATTGCCATTTTCCAGCGCCGTGGCAGCGGTTTGGCTCACCACATCAAACGCTTCGTCGCTGTTGCTGCTGGCAAAATCAATCGCGTCTCCTATCGATTGAGTGGCATTACTGCCCGCTTGCTCGGACAGGTCAGTAATGCGCTCGATTGCTTCGGTTGCCGTATCCACGGCGCGTTCGGCGTTCAAGCTCACGGCGTCCAATGCCGATTCACTGAAATCAAAGGCGCGCTCGCCCATGTCATCGACCGAATTGAGCGCCCGCTCTGTGGTCGATTCATTGGCGTCCAGCAACGCTCGCGTTGAATCATTCAGCGAATCAAACGCCTCGTCGGTGACCTGCTCGGCAAACCGAAACACGCCGCCGTCGAGCACATTGTTGATGTTGGTGCTGTTGGTGGTCGTGTGATTGACCTGACTGGAGCTAGAATTTCCTCCGCCAAAAAGTCCCATACTCTGCCCCTATTTGAATTTGATAAGCAGCAACAGCGCGAGCACCGCCAGCCCTATCAACCAATAGTTGGTGCTCGCCGCGCCTTGCCTGTTATCGAACACCACTTTGCCCAGATTGGCACCGCCCCCAGAAAATGGGCCGTTAGAAGCGGATGAACTCGATTTGATGCCCAAGCTGCCCAGCCCTGGCAAGCTCGGCATCGGAGAGCTCGGCATTTTCGGCGGCATCATACCCACCCCCGACGCCACGCAATGAAGAGCAGCACCACCACGAGAATGAGCCCGTAACGTTGCCAAATGGGCGTGGTCAGGTTTTCCACCTTACTCACCACCACATCGGTGGCGCTGGCTTCTGCCACACTCTCGGCGGTGTAGGTGGTCGCGCCCCACGCCGCACCCGCCGCGCCAACCGCTAGAATTATCGGTAACATGTCTTTTCCTTATTTCAAGGCGATGAGCAGTACGACCAACACCAACAGCCCCACCCCGCCATAGATGAGCCATTTCTTTTGCTCGTCACTTTTGGCGCTGGTCGCAGCGGTGACCGCTTTTTGCGTTTTCAGTTGGTCTTGCAGGGTGTTGTTTTCGTTGGTGACGCGGTTCACCACGCCCCCCGCTTTGGCTTTTTCCACCTCCACATAGGCGTCGGTGGCCAAATTCAACAAATCCCAGCTCCATTCGCTCAAGCTTTCGTTTTCTTCCATACCGCCCCCTTATGCGGACACTTGGCGTTCGATATCCAGATAGTCCATATGAAGGTTGATGTTGCCCGCGGTGCGTTTGGTAATGACCAGTTGCAAACTGCTGGCGGCAATCGGAATAAAGGCTTGCTCCGCCGCCCAACCGCCCGCGATGAAATCCATCACCACAAAATCGTCGGTGTGCTGCTTGTCGTGATAGCGCTTCAAATCGAAATTCAAATCGTCCACGTTGATTTCATAGATAGGCGTGTTATCGCGGCGGATTTCCACCTTGGTGATGTCGTTGTTTTCCGTTTCAAGGAACAAACGGCGCAACCGCACGTTGCCCCCTTGCAGTGGGAAGGTGTGCTTTTGCTCGCCCGCCAACGTGTGGTCAATCACGACCTCGGTTAAACGCTGCTGGAAGAAGCGCACCGCTTGATACGGCAGAGTGCGAGCGCGGGCGGTGAACTCCGGTGACGTGGGGTCATTGGTTTGCTTTTGCTTGATGGCGACTTTCAACACCAGTTGTTCACCGGCCAAATGCACCAGTTCGCCGCGGCGAATGCCCGTTAGCGTTCGCATGGTTTCATCGGAGAAATCCAGAATCAGGCGAGTGTGCGTTGCCCCGCCCACGCCTTTTTGCTGCACGGGCTTATCAAGGTACTTGTCACGAACGTGGAACAGCTTTGCGTCCCAACCAATCAGCTCGGAGCCGTTGCGCTCAAGTGACACGCGTCCCAGTCGCCCGATAGGCAAATCGGTTTTGATTTCAATGGAGGCATACGACACTAAGTCTTTCAAATCCAGAATGGCGTGCTTGCCGTACTGGATAGCGCGAAAAGGATCGAGCTCTTTTGGCGTAGGGTTAAATGCGCCTTTTACTTGCCCAATCACAGCGCTGTTTTTGTTTGCGTTCATACCGCCCCCTTACTTAATGTTGGCTTTACGAGCGACGTCTTTCACGGCGTTCACGTTGTTCATTGACCACATCAGGATAAGCACCATCACGACGGCAACGCCGACGGTTGTCCATTGCGATTTAGAAAGTTTCGGCATAGCGGATATTCCTTTAGACATAAGCAGATTAAATAACAGGGTATGCATAGAAAGCCCTTAACTGTCAGGGTTTCGAGGGGCAAACCATAAAAGGAAGAAACGGCAGAAAAAAGGCGGGAGAGCCTATAGGTTAAGCGGGTAACCTATAGGTTAAAACGAAGGGATTTAACGATAATTCAATGACAGTTTTGCGCCCGTCACGCAGTGAAACGCTTGATGTTCGACGTTGCCAATGCCGTCTCTCACCAACAGGTATTCGGCAATCGGTTTACCGATACGCTTCTTGTTGACCTTGGCGGATTTGAGCCCCGCAATCACGTTCACGTCTAACCCGCGTTTGTCCGCAAGCCATTGTGCGTCTGATTTGGTGTTGACCGCGCCGCACCACCACACACTCGATTGCTCAGTGACGGTTTTAGGCACTTCTTGCCCCCGCTGAAACACCGTGTGAATGACCAGCCCATATTGACGACCGCCGCGCAGCAGCTCGCCCGCCCGCCCTTTGAGTTTGCCGCTGGTTTCCACACACGACGCCAGCTCTTCTATCACGACGTGCAGTTGGGGGGCGTTGCCATTGCCCAGCGACCACACCACCGATGAGAAAAATTCCAGCTCGTCGTTCGTGGCACCATGAGCGGGGACATACGCCAACTTAAACGAGCCACGGCGACGGCGCGCCAGCACCAAAGACTTAATGAACGCGGCACGTGATGAGGTGCCGTGACACATTTGCCCTTGAAACTTTGCTCCTGAGTAATTGCGGTACGGGTCGAAAAACACCGCTTGCGCGGTTTTCGGCACCAATCCCAAATGCTTGACGGCGGAGGTTTTCCCGCCGCCTGTCCCCGCCACATAAATGGTGTGCTCGGCGTCGTGTGACGGGTTGGAGTTAATGGGGTTAGGCAGCGTGAGCGGGGGCGTTTTCATGCTTCTCCTTTTTCGATTGTTCAGCTTTGAGTTTTTTCAGGTTGAACCGCGTGGTGTACATCAGACCAATGAGCGCCAAAATCAGCGTCCCTTCTTCAAGGTAACGCCCCATCAAACCCGATACGGCACCATCGTGTTTATTGAGTACCGGCCCAACGGCGGTCGCCACCGATTCGCGCCCCTTGGCATCAAATTCAAAATCGAGCCCCGTTATCACGCTAGTGACTTGCTCTATCACCGTGAGCGCCGCCTCTGCCAATGCCGCCCCCGCCTCGGTTTTGTCCACCTCTGGCGCGTGCTTTTCTGGCTCGCTGACTTCGGTTTGCGGTGCGTGCTCTTCTTGCTCTAATTGGCGAATGACGCCGGAGAAATCGCCCCAATCGTCATCACTTTGCGCGGGCAGTAAGTCGCCATCAGGTTGGCTCATGCTCACCCCCTTGTGATGTGTTGTCTTTTTTGGGCATCAATTGACACAGCGCCCACACCATGAAAATCAACACGCCCAGCCCCGCCAGTACGCGCTTAATGGGAAATGAGGCGGGTTTAGGCGGCAGTGCGCTTTCATGGGCTTCTCGGTTTAAAGCCTTGTCCTGACTGGCTTCAAGGTCGCCCGTGGGTTCGGTTACGTTCGGTTTATCCGGCTCGGTTATCTCGTCAAACTGGCGCAGTTGCTCCGGCGTGGCTTCCAGCGGCAGTAGGTCGGTTGATTCGTCCACTCGATGCGTTTCCACGTATTCACTCACCTTTTTACTGATTGGACTGTTGCCGCATTCAGGGCAGCGGTAGTAAAGCAAACCAATGTTGCGGCTATTTTTGGGCGGCTCTCCGGTCGCGATGAGCTGACCCTCTCCGCATTGGTGCGCGGTCGCCACAGACTGGCAGACCGGACACCGCAATTTTCCCCGAACGGGGTTGTCGTATTTAGGCATTCATGTGCTCCTGTGCGTCGATGATGTGCGCCTCTTCAATGCTTTCCAGTTCGTGTTTATCGGCGGTGACGCGGGCGCGTAATTTGGTGCGCGCTACGCCGTTGATGCGCTCTAACTGTTCAAGCTGTTCAAAGAACGTCGGTGACAGCCCCAAGGCTTCGAGCGAGAGATTGCCGCTCATCAGCATGGGCATGGCTTGTTTCATCAGCCCTTTCATGTCCATGCCGCGAAAGCGGTCGATTTCGCCTTTTACGCTCGCGGTCAACGCGTCCGCCGCATCAAGGGCATTCAAGTCACGGGTACATTCAGCAAGAGAAAGTGTTTTCATGTTCGTTATCCGTCTGGTTATGAGGTGGTCAGTCGTCCGTTTCGCAATTGGAAACGGGTGTATTTGTCGATGGGGACACTTGCCCCAAGAGAGAGAGGTTTAATCAGGCATTGCACGCCTTTAACGCTCCATCCGGTCGCGTCCATCAATGCCTGTTCGAGGGGCGAAATCGGGATTTCTTCGCCTTGGTTACACTTATTTTCAGTGCTCCAAGGAAGGGCTCCGCCCTCTTTAAGAGCCAAAGCGCGGCGCTTGACGTCCTTTTTTCTCACGAGGCTGAATTGCTCGCTGCACGTTTCGATAATGGTGCCAAGCCAATTGATGCCGATGACCCGTTTCACCGTGTCACCGTAATCATTAAACTTTTCTTCGTAGGCGAGCTTGGCTTTAAAGCCCAATTCGCAAAAACCTTTCCAGCGGGAGTTATCGGCGTGGTCTCGAAGGGCGTCGAGCTCTTCATCAAACGCGGTATCCAGCGGGTTAGCGCGGCGCAGTTGACGCCATAGCCCCACAGATGGCGCGCCAGATTGTGAGAACTGTTTAATGCGGTGAATGCGCGCCCATGCCGTCGCCGACATGGCGCTTTGCTTGGCGTCCCCTTCGGGCATGTGCGCCCCGTTAATGTTCTTGGAAATGTATTTGATGATGTAGCCCGTGGCGGTGCCTTGGGAGGGATCGCAATTTTTGATGGTGATGCGCGGCGTAATATCGAGCTTGCCATCAATGATGAGCTCGTCTTTGTCTTCATGAGTCGCAATGCCCTCAATGATGTCAATGAGGGTTTGCTTTTGGTCAGGGCGCACATACAAAAACATATGAGCGTGGGGCGTGCCGTCCTTGTGCGGCTCTGCCACCCGCAGACCAAACCATTGAATATTGATTTTTTTCTTTTTGAACCAAGCGCGCGCCAGCTTCCACTTTTCCATCAGCACTTCGTGCGCTTCTTTGGGAGTGCAGCCCATCCATTTCACCGAATTACGATGGTACTTACTCGGCAGTGTCCAATTCACAAACACCCCCTCGTAGCCCATTTCAACGGCGCGCTCTTCGTCGCCTCGGCTTCGAACCACCAACTCAATGCGGCGGTTTTCAGGGTTGGCGGTGGTGCGTTTGACGACCTCAGCAAGGTCGAACGATTGCCCCGTGTCGTCGCTCAATACCACCATGGAATTCACAAATTGCTCTGCTTCGATTTGCTTCTTTTCCCAACGGGCATAAGAGCGAGCCGACACGTATTTGCGCTGACCTTTGCCCCCGCCCACGCGCCCCAAAGCAATTTGTGAATATTCGATGTATTGCGTTCGTAAAAATTTGAACTTTCGCACCAGATAATTGATGTCTAGACAGCGGCGAATGGCACGCTCTAACTCGCGCTCCGCGTCTTCAATCGTGTCGTGCTTCTTCTTGATGACGGGCGGCTTGATGTACACGCGGCGCATGTCTTGGCGGATACCAACGAACGCGGCTCTAAGTGCATTGAGATAGCCCTGCTCGCCCTCTTCAATCTCAAGCATTTGAATCAATCGGGTAAACATTTCAGTGAGGTTAGAGGCGAGATGTTCTAACGCTTCATCACACATCAACACGCTGTGATTGAGCTCAACCGTGCCACGCGCCGAACTGTGAAAGCGTTGTCTTTCGGGGGCGCTGGTACGCTCATCAACGAAATGGTATTTGTCCTCAATGTACTTTGACCACTTGAGCCCATGTTTCACCGCATCGTTCGTGAAACGCTCTATGTTTTCTTGAGTGGCGTTGGTGCGGCGCTTTCGGCAAGACACTTGAAACCTCACATCGTCTTGGACAATGCGAGGTAAACGCGGCATGAATTTACGAGAAAAGACCGTTTGCATTAACCAACCTCACCGCATGAGCGGTTCCATGCGTCAATGGCAGCGGGGGCGCTGATGCACTCTTCCCCTTCAAAACCGCAATCGTCACACACAACAAAGTATTGCGGCTCATCGTCCAAGGTCGATTCGCAGAAAGCGGAATCACTGGCGCATTGTTTACAGCGGTAAATGGAATGCACTTTGATGTAAGTACTCATATTGTCACCAGTGACGGGCTATAGGTTTTCTAAAGAAACGTACTTGCCTGACTGAGTATCTCGCAGGCTGTTAAACGTTAGGTGGCGGTGTTGGCAACAAGCTTTTGCCAACAGGTGAAACTCGCTTTCCCTGTCGCAAGGCACCCACAAAGTAATCTTTTTGAGTCCTTGTGCTTTCTTGGCGGCTTCGTACTTGGCGTTCCGGCTCATCCAATCACCTCACGGTGTTTGATGGCTTGAAGTTGGGCAGCGCGCTTAAACTCCGCCTGACCTTTGCGGCTAAAACGGTAATCTTTGCCGCCTTGGCGCTTTGAACGAAACCCTTGTGGGAAATGTTCCGCCTTTAAGCGTTCTAGTGTTTCGAGTCCTTTTGTCGTTGGCACCCTATACCTCCAAGCTTTCCAGTAATTCGGCAGCGTCTTGCAACTGCTTATATATCGGATGCAGAAACTCAAACTCAGGAGAGGAAGGGCTTAACCATGACAAGCGCCCTTTTACAATCACGGACAGTTCTTTAGCTTCACTGGAATGAGAGAAATCAATATTGATTGCGTGTATTGGAGTATTCATTTAGCCACCTCAACCATTCACCGATTGCCATTCATTCTTGGCTTGCTCGTATCTTTCATCGATATAAGCCGCCAAATCTTCAACTTTCATAAGGGTTGGGCTGCGTTCAGATTCACGCAATTTGAAAGTTGGTACGGGAAAGTCACATGCTTTAGCTTTCTGTTCTGCTGTCTTTGGGGTGATCCCAAAAAACTCTTTGCATACCTGTTTCAGTTCAATTGTGGGACTTCCGAAGCGTGCGAGAAGTGCAAATGTTGTATTCATATATCACCTATGAGACTCTTGGAGCTATTCAACCCCATTTAAATAAACTCGAATCAACTTCAATTAACTTCATGATTCACTTTGAGAGATAATAACAATCTATAAATAAGTCTCAACCTAAAAAACACTTCGGAGAACTTCAATGAGCGTGATTGATGAGAAAATTAATGAGTTAAAACTGTTAACCAAAACAGCGAAAAATACAGATCTGGCAAAGGCTTTGGGTATAAATCCAAACTCAATTCAAAACTGGAGAACACGGGGAAACATCCCTGATGATGTATTTATAAAAGCGAGACTTGTGTCACAAAACTTGAGTTCTGAATCATCGGAAATGATTAGGTTGACTTACTACGATGTGGAAGCGAGTGCTGGTAATGGGGCGTTGGTAGAAATTGAAATAGCTAAGGACATGAGCTTTGCTGAGCGTTACCTGCGAGACGAACTGCACGTAAACCCAAGTGAAGTATTTTTGATGAGAGCTAAGGGCGACTCTATGTATCCGACTTTAAAAGATGGATCCATGATGATGGTTAAGCGTGTACAGGATTTCAGTGGTGATGGAATCTATGTCTTCAGAGTTAATGGGCAAGTGATGGTGAAACGTCTCCAGTTTCAGCCAACTCGAATTATATTCAAAAGCGACAATGAACAGTTTTACGAACCTTGGAAGCTAACGCACAAGGAAATTGAATCAATTGATTTTGAAATCCTTGGACAAGCTGTTTGGGGCGGTGGAAAGCTTTAACTATTCAATAAAACTATAAAGGATAAATTAATGAAAAAACGTCTAAGGCTAGGTATTACTCTTTTGGCATGCACGCCAATTTTAACTCATGCGAATATATGGGAAGAGCTAAATTCGATGCCAGCAACCCAATATGATATGGGTCGTATATACACAGATATTACAGCATTAGAACTCGATAAAATGCTTAAAGGTGAAAAGCTTAAAGGAAGTAAATACAGTTTTAAGGAAGTTGCTAGCACAAGCCTAGAAGGGGGTATTGGTTTTAAATTTAGTTTTGAAGCTAGAGGAAAGTACATAGACCCAGCTGACTGTAATAACTTTGCAGCATCATTCAAACAGCGCTTCGTTAGTTCAACTTTTATAAAGGGGATATGGCCAAATCTATCGGCAGAGCAGTATGATTCTCTTTACAAAAATTTTGTATTTCAAGTAGAACTAGTCAATACAGATAATAGTGCCGTAATGGCAACTTGTGTGGCTTCGTAGTAACGAAATACGGATATAGTACGTATGACTCACTATCAAGCCTTATAGAACCTTAATAGTGAGTCCCATCGAGCATAGGCGCAACACTGAAACGCTGCATTGGGAAATCGCTTGTATTCTCTGGCTTAGACACTGTTTTACCTCTATTTTTTACTTGTCTCGATCTTACGTAGAATCACTTACTTCTCGTCGAATTCGTACCGCAGTTCCCCTAGGAGTCCCCCTCAAGGAGTAGGACAGTTGGCATCTTTTACAGTAGAAAAATACACACCAAAAAGTGGCGAACTCAGGTTCACGGTGACATCTTCGTCAAAAAAGGAGGACGGATTATACACCGTGAATCGAAAACTTTCAGAAAAAAGGAACTCGCTAGAACGCATGGAAAAAACCGAGTTCAAGACCTTGAAAGTCAAGAGGTACTCAGAACAAAAGCAGCCCCCTAGGGGTACTGTAAGACAAGTTTATAGATGACAGAGATCTCTGGGAACAAACCGGACGCACAAAGTAATACACGATCCAGTTCTTACGTGATTGTGATATTGCCAATATTGAGAGCAACCAACTACGGACTAGCGACTTAATCGAGCACTGTAAAAACAGAAGAGGCGCAGGAGCCAAACCCGCCACGATTTATCATGACATTGCTTACCTACGTTCTGTCACGAAAAAGTCGAAACCAGTATTCAACGTAGACTCTAATCATCAGATATTTGATGAAGCTGTACCCGTTCTGATTGATATGGGGCTAGTCGGCAAAAGCGAAAAACGCACACGCCGTCCCACTTCCGAAGAACTGAAGCTTTTAAAGGTTGGATTAGAACAACGCGAGTCTTTCCGACCAAATGGTACAACTCGAATCCCATTCACCGACATTCTTGAGTTCAGCATTCTCACTTGCATGCGAATAGGCGAAGTCTGCAAGCTACGTTGGGATGACCTCAACCAAGAACATAAGACGATACTCGTTAGAGGAAGAAAAAAACCAAGGAAGAAAGAGGGCAATCACATGATTGTTCCGTTACTTGGAGTAATTATTCGATATCGCACTAAAGCAACCAAACAAAGAAGAATTCATTTTCCCATACAACCCGCGAAATGTTATCGCAGGGTTTCAAAGAGTGAGAAGCGAATTGGGTATTGAAGACTTGAGGTATCACGACCTACGAAGAGAAGGAACAAGTCGATTGTTTGAAAAGGGCTACTCAATCGAAGAAGTAGCCCAAGTCACAGGGCATGAAACTTGAATATTTTATGCCAAGTGTACACCCAATTAAACCCTAGTTCTCTACACAAAAGGTAGGTTTAGGAAAGGAGTCCCCTTTCCTACTTCGAAAGACTATGCAGGCTGGGGATTAAGTGTATTAGTTCCGAC
>NZ_PIZL01000028.1:0-141424 GCF_002835515.1 Vibrio sp. vnigr-6D03 | reverse complement strand
GCATAAGGAAACTAACAATGAAAGAACTGAATACTCAAGAAATACAAGATGTTAATGGTGCTTGCTCAGCGTGCTACGCATCAGGCCAAGCTTTAGCTCAAGCGATTAAAGAATTTTTTGCATAAGGAAACTAACAATGAAAGAACTGAATACTCAAGAAATACAAGATGTAAACGGTGCTTGCTCATCATGCTACGCATCAGGACAAGCTTTAGCAAAAGCGATTAAAGAATTTTTTGCATAAGGGAAAATGACAATGAAAGAGCTGAATACCCAAGAAGTACAAGACGTTAGTGGTGCTTGCTCGGCGTGCTATGCCGCTGGACAAGGTTTGGCACAATTCCTTAAAGAACTATTTTAATTGTTAGGTAATCTAAAAATGAAAGAACTGAATACTCAAGACGTACAAGAAGTGAATGGCGCATGTTGCATCTGCTGCATTATCGAAAGAATTCTACGTTAATTAAAAGGACGAAATGATGAAAGAATTGAATACCCAAGACGTACAAGAAGTGAATGGCGCATGTTGCATCTGCTGCATTATCGAAAGAATTCTACGCTAATTAAAAGGACGAAATGATGAAAGAACTGAATACCCAAGACGTACAAGAAGTGAATGGTGCATGTTGCATCTGCTGCATTATCGAAAGAATTCTACGCTAATTAAAAGGACGAAATGATGAAAGAATTGAATACCCAAGATGTACAAGAAGTGAATGGCGCATGCCTCAACAATGTTTGTGTTTTCGACATTATTGACCGGTTGATTAACTAGTCACTTCAGTTAGAGATAAGCCTGGATCTTTTCCAGGCTCTCAATTCAACCAGACATCAGTGATTAAAACTACAGTTTATCTGGTGCAATAACGCCGCCAATGATGGCTTTAGCGATAGCATGATGTCGGTTGACCGCATCCAATTTATTGATGCAATTCTTGATATGGAAATTGATTGTACTTTCAGACACCCCAATGATTTGAGAAGCTTCCCAAGAGGTTTTACCTTCGGCGGTCCAAGTCAGTACTTCTTTTTCTCTGTCTGTTAAGGTTTTTGGTTCACACACATTCACTCGGCTCATAGCAGAATGAAGGTAAGGCCAAATAGAAAGCATGTTCGCTTCAATTTCAAATGCTTTATCATCCGGTATGTGTTCACTGTTCGCGATAGAAAACACACCGATAGTGCCGCCTTTCCCATGGATAGGAATTGAAATTCCATCTTTTAGCCCATATTCGACGGCTTTTTCCATGACTTCTTGTTGGTCTGTTGGCATAGCATCAAAGTCGCGGTGCCACAATATCGGAGCGACACCACTTTTGGCATACTCCAATACAGGATCGCTTTGGCGGTAATTGTGTTCGAAGTACCACTCCATCCAATCTTCTGGATAGTTGTTGATCAAAAACACATCGTAATGCTGTGTGTTTAATGGGGTAAATAATGCGATTAGGTAGTAATCGACTCCGAGTGTTTCAGTAATGTCGGCACATAGCCGTTTTAACTGAGGTTGAGTGGTCACTCCGTGACTACTTGAAATTAACTGTTTAACCATTCACTAGCTCCCTCTCTAATGGTTATTTATTCCCTGAATTTGTAGCATTATTCAATGTTTTGGTAGCCAGTAAGTATAATCTTATCAATTCATTAGATATTTATGTCATGCCGTCAATAGTATTGAAGTGCGAGTGATCTCACTGCATTTCGCTAAATATTTTGAAACTGGCTGATCAAAAGCAAAGAAGTTGTCCAATATTCCATAGAGTGAATTGAGCTGAAGTTCGGGACTCAACGTGGTGAATGAGAGTTTACCCAGCTTTGCAAAAACTGAATAAAGGCTAAAAGTGCTTCACTGTGCTTGAGTTGTTGGGGGAAAACCAAGTAGATCTTTCTTTTTTGGCTATAGTAAGGCTCCAATATTGCTGATAATTGTCCTCGGTTAAGTGCTGGTTTAACAAGATAATCAGGCAGTTTAATGATGCCTTCACCCTCTATTGCGGCGTCATAAAGTAAAAAGTTGTCGTTGGCGTAAAACGTTCCTTTTGTTTCAGTTTTCTTTATCGTCCCTTGATCTGTGTATTGCCACGTCGTGAGGTGTGGGTCTGACAAACAGTTGTGTGAGCGCAAATCGTCAGGTGTTAATGGCGTGCCAAAGGTGTTGAGATAATCTGGCGAGGCACAACATACATGTCGGTAGTCCATTAAATGCTTGGCTATCATGTTTTCTGGCGGGGTACTTGTCGCTCTTATCGCTAGGTCAAAGGGCTGTTGAGTCAGATCTTGATTTGTGTAGCCAACATCGATATCAAAAGTGATGTCTGGGTGGAGTTTTCGAAAGGCTCGGCACGCGGGCACCAAGTAACGTTGCCCAAAAATAGCCGCACTGGTGATGTTTAACTTCCCTTCGATGGCAGAAGCAGACTGCCTAATTTCTCTCTCCATAAGATTAACGGAAGAGGTAACACCTTGCATTTGCAGCAATACTTTTTGTCCTGATTGAGTCAGCCTAACGCTTCGCGTTGTACGTATCAGTAATGTGACATCAAGATCGCGCTCTAAGGCATTAATTTGGGTAGACAAATAGCTGCGTGAAATCCCCAATTTATCGGCGGCTTGCCCAAAATTCAGGCATTCCGCCACAACACTGAATAAATAATAGCGTTCGAATCGTTTATGCAATCGTATCTCTTGTGGCAGTTTCATCTTTCACCCAAATCATGAAGTATCTATTGTTCCTTATAGTACATTTTATTGTTCTCTATAAAGAATAGTTAATTCTGAATGTGAGGTTTAATCGCAACAAAGCACCGTCTAATATTTAGGTATTACGTTTATGAGGTTTGAGGTAAAAATGTCTAATAATCAACAAAATAGTATGGGTGTATATCAAAACGACCCGTTAGCTGATATTGAATTTATACAAGGGTATTGGCGAATGGGTGAGTGGGGGATGTCACCTGCTCAGAGGCTGGATTTTGTTAAGCAGCACATAGAGTTGGGAATAACCACCGTAGATCATGCTGCTATTTATGGCGGTGATGTCCCTTGCGAAACCTTGTTTGGTGAGGCACTAGCACTTGAGCCCTCCATCCGGGAGCAACTCCATATCATTACTAAGTTAGGCATTATCGCTCCTCAAACCGAAGGGGGAATTGCGTACTATGACAGCGGTCGTGGTGAGATAATCGGATCGGTAGAGCGCTCACTCAATCAGCTGGGTGTAGAGCATGTCGATACACTGTTACTGCACCGACCTGATATTTTGCTTCAACCAGAAGAGGTCGCCGAAGCATTTGAAGTGTTAAGACGCTCAGGCAAAGTGTTGAATTTCGGTGTTTCTAACTTCACAACACATGAATTTTCTTCTCTTCAATCCTATTTAGATGTCACGTTAGTGACCAACCAAGTAGAGATTAACCCCATCAATATGCAAAGCCTCGAAGACGGAACATTGCATCAGTTGCAAGCCCAACGTCGCCGCCCAATGGCTTGGTCATGTTTGGCTGGAGGCAACCTTTTCAACCCATCAACTGAGCAAGATAACCGCGTGTTGACTGTGCTGAAAGAGATAAAAGAAGAAGTGTCTGCCGAATCCATTGATCAAGTGGTGTTTGCTTGGGTGATGGCGCTACCCTCTCGCCCAATCCCTATCATTGGTAGTGGTAAAATAGAACGCGTAAAAACCGCAGTCGCAGCCAAAAACATCTCGTTAACCCGTGAACAATGGTATCGAGTATGGACAGCGTCAAAAGGGCACGGTGTGGCGTAGATTTCAAGCTCCATAAAACTTCGAAGGAAGGTGAAAGCCTTCCTTCGTCTTTGCCTTTGTCTTAAAAGCCCTACTTCTCCTCTACGCCCCAACGATAAGTAACTCTTGTATCAGTTACATTTCTAGTCAAGATTTATGAGAACCCCGCTCAACTTTTTTTACTGAATAGCCTTCTTTAATTCATACGTCTTAAGTTGCGATACGTGATGCATATATAATCGACAGAATTTTTCTTCGCCGCTAACAGGATGATTGCAATGGGAAAACCGGCCGCACGGATAGGTGATTTTCACGTCTGCCCAGATAAAACAGGGAAGATACCACACGTTGGAGGACCTGTAGCGGCAGGATCTGGCAATGTTTTCATTGGTGGCATGCCCGCAGCACGCAAAGGTGACATGATGGTGTGTGTTGGTCCACCAGATTCCATATCTGGCGGTTCAGGTAGTGTCTTCATCAACGGAAAGCCTGCTGCCCGTATGGGAGACAAATCATCTCATGGTGGCGTGATCGTTGCTGGTTTCCCAACTGTTCTGATTGGTGACCAAGGCTCGTCTAGCTCAGGTGGTGGTAGCTCCTCATCTTCAGGTAAGAAAGGCTCGCCTCCCGAATCCAGTTCCAATGAAGCACCAACCCCATCGAATTGGGCACCTGTTGCGACGCTCGTCACTCAAGGTGTTAATGAAAACCTAACGCTAGACAGTATCCCCAAGACGTCGACATCCCCGTTGGACTCTGAAAACCAATCTTCTGTTGAAGAGGAAAAAGAGCCTGGAATTGGCTTAGCTATGAAAGATCAGAACGGTTATGTGTACGCCAATAAAAAAGTGGTTATCGAATCAGGTTCATCAACGGTTGATGCTCAAACCAACCACTCTGGAGTGCTGGATCTGGAAGAATTCAAAGACGAGAAAGAAGTCACTATCAAATTCTGGCTAAACGAAGAAGATGAAGAGAATTTCGATGTCTACAAAGTCAGTATAAAAACGTTAAAACCACTTTCAGATACTACAGGTGTACAGCAGCGTTTGGCTAACCAAGGCATGGCATCGGGCAACTCTGATGGTCAATTGGGACCTAAAACTCAAAGTGACATAAAGAACCTGCAATTTATCCAAGGTTTACCACTGACGGGGTCTATAGACGGCGATACCCAAGAGTGGCTAGAAAAGA
Source organism: Vibrio sp. vnigr-6D03 (assembly GCF_002835515.1). Lineage (NCBI taxonomy): Bacteria > Pseudomonadati > Pseudomonadota > Gammaproteobacteria > Vibrionales > Vibrionaceae > Vibrio > Vibrio sp. vnigr-6D03. Next base: position 136,485 of record NZ_PIZL01000028.1, on the reverse strand, counting down.
ACGAAAAACTTTCTTAGAGGCGACAATGTATAACCAGCTAAAAGACTACCAGTTAGACTACGACCATATGTTGTTCGACCTTGAATACTATCGGGCAATGCAGGAAAAAATAAACGAATACGCCGGAAGTATTAATGATAAGTATATAAAATACAAAGTAAGATACAGAGTTCAAACACTCAATCTAAGTATTCAAGCGTTAGAAGAAGAAATTGATCGCCAAATAACTTTCCATGAAAATATTTCACCTTACCCCAGTTATGCTGAAGATTTAGCCGCGAATAAAACGCGTTTAGAAGAGCGACAAGCTTTTTATAAGGATTTATTTTCAAACGCGGAGCTTAAGGTTTCTGACGAGCAAGAAAGCGAACCGTTAGAACCCAATTTTTGGGTGCTAACGGGACACGAAAATACTGAAATACCTACTTTTGAACCTCAATTTACGCGAGACATTACGACACACGACGAAGAAGACGGCGAGGTGCCCACCACACTGTTAGTCAGACCAAGAGAGTATGACTACAGCAATACCAAGTTCTACTACGCTGACGACGGCAGTGAGATTTATAACCGATTCATATTATGTTGGAACTATGACGATGATGAGCGCACAGCAGGTGAGTCTGATGATTCAGGCTATCATGCCGATAGACTCGAGGCGGTCTACACTAACACCAATGCTGTCGCAACAAAGCTGAGTTCAGAAAGCAGCAGCTTTACTATTGTAAGAAGTGAGGACAGGAAAAAACAATTTGAGTTGAAAAAGCCGGTATTACCACAGTTCTTAGGTGAGAAGTGGCGAACACATTTGCGTGACTCAGGCAGGTTTTCCTCCGAAATTGTAAACGAAAACCAATATTACGCTTATCAACTCACGAATTCGCGCATTAAGTATTTCAAACCAGGTGCGTTCTTTTTATATCCACTTGATCAAAATAAGTTTAAAACCAAACCATTAAGAGAAATAGCGGATTTAAAAGCGCCTGTTTACCCTACAAGGCATACGCTGAAACTGAACAAAGTCGTCTTTGATGTGGAAGAAGAAAGTGCCCCACCACGGATTTATTTGCATTGTACGTTACCGGAATGGAATCACAGGTTAAAAGACGCGCTTGGAATTTTAGAGACGCAAATCAATGAATACAAGCTGGCGTGTCTACCACATCATAAAAAGCTCTATGAACTTTCTCAAATGTCTCACTTGATGGATATGCATATAAGAATGCCATATCAAGAGCAAGGAGAAATAAATCCTATCAATAACCCTGATCGATTTACACCTACTCAACGCGCAATGCTCGGCTTCGAAAATTATCCCTTTAATAAAGAGCTTAACGATAGAGTAAAACTTCATGAAGCGGTGTCTGAACTGGAAGAGGGGATCTCAAATATCATCGACAACCCTGTTTTGGGGTCAGGGGTGTCCGATCTTAATATTCAAAAGCGCCATATTGATCGAGCAGCCAAAGAAGTATGGAAGTTGATTCATTCAAAGGCACTCTTGGCTGAAATCAAACATTACACTGAGCACATCAAAGAAAAGTACGAAGAAGGCTTCAATGGTGAAGACCATCCCGCAGGTCCATATATGGATGAAGAAAATGACTGGGATGAGATATTTTTCACCATATCTCGATGTTATGAGGCGATTTCCTATTCGGATGTATATCGTGAAATGGCTTGGAAATACGACTTGTCAATAGGGTTTAGTTTCTTATCAGAGTCTTATGACCAAGAAAATATTAATGACAAAAGAATTCAAGAAGATTGGGAAGTGGAAGCTCGCAGGATAGATAAAGAGGATAGCTATCTATTAGCGCAGCTTGCTGTGTTGAAGGAAGTAAATGAGAGTTCAGAAGATAACACGAATACATCTTTATCTTACTGGATCCTGACTAATTATGAGACATATGCAAAGCCGTATTTGGGGCATATCGTCCCAGGTCCTGGTGCGCCATGCACGCTTCAGGTGATGCTCAGTTGGTATCAAAAAGAGTGTATAAAAGATATTTATAGAAATGTAAAAGCTGATGTAGCCTATCATATAAAGTACTTCAATGGTGTACTTAAGATTTTTGGAATATTACGTTCAGATGGTAGTTCTCCTGTTGATTCGGTCAAATTTAAAGGGGCGGATATTGCGAAAGCTTTAATTGTGACGCGTGACCACTCAACAAATGAAGATAAGCTAAAAAACTCAAGAAATTCAATTAAAAATTTCGGTCGAAAGGTGCAGTTAGAACTTGAAGCTCTTGAAGGAGGAGGTAAAGAAGCCAAATTTTATGGGCAGTTCCGGTTTGATAGTAACGGTGCGTCTGCGTTAGCAGCAAGTGCTGCGTATTCCCGGGTCATTTATTCTGCGCTGAATGTTGGTTTATCAATTCAAAGATTAAACCTGTTAGCACAAGAGGCGGAAAAAAAAGGCTGGTCAGAGCAAGAGCTCTACATCAAATACATTGAATATCATATACAGGGAGTAATGGACTACGGTGGTGCGGCAAATAGTTTGATTGGTGCTCTTAGGGTAACACAAATTCGTTATGGTGGACTGCATACTGCTAATGCTCGATTCTTGCGGCCTATTACACTTACACAGGAATTCATCGGCGAATTTCTCGATAGATTGGCAATCCCTTTAGGGATCTTTCAAGGCATTAGTGCCTCCTTAGATGTAAAAGATTTATTGAATGACAGAAAAACCGAAGAAGCTTTGGTAAAGGCTACTACCGCTGCTGCCGGAATAATGCTTACCGTGGGTTTTACCACTCGAATGATCAACACGATAAAGTGGGGCTCCCGAGTTCCGCACCCTTTGGTGTCAACGCTCCTAATATCAGCGGGTACATTCTTCAATTTTATGATGCTATTTTACGACTTAGCTAAGTTGGTCAGACCGTACTTTCTAAGTGAGGCACAGAACCAATTAGCTAAACTTTGGGAGGATGTGAAAAAGCCCGTAGTATTCTCTAAACAACACGTAGAGAATGCAGGCTTAGTCACATCAGGGACTTACTCCGTATGGAGTATTGCAGCTAACCTTCGCTATGATAGTGCGCACGACTTAAAAATTCTGCTGAATGAAAAACCGATAGAAATTTACGAAAGGTTTTTTTCACAGACAGATAACAACCCTATCCATACCATAGAAGACTATCACCAAGACGGTGTAATAAGCAGTAAAGGCGTTAATCTTGGTAAGCTCTCATGGCGTGCAATTATTCCACTTTACTTGATGAAAACACCAGATGGGAAAGCTCTGTATTCACGAGAGCAAATTAAAGAACGTGTTGATTTTGATATTGCGTGGTTACGAACTCTTTGGTTTGATGGCATACATAGCGTCGACCATGTGATTGATTACTATGAAGAGGTCAAAGCTAGAACTAAATACAATGAAGAAAAATTTGGTCCTCCTGAACTCATTAAAAATCTATCTTTTAATGAAGTGAATTTTGGCACCCAAAACGATCCCTCTTTACTTTATATTGGGCTGCAAGAAACGTGTTATTCCAATTTAGGCTGTAAATATCTGGAGCATCAAGCCATTTATGTTCTTCTCGAAATGGGGATTTTTACTCCACCAGAAAATCAACCGTTCTATAAATCACATTTATGGAATCACGCACATTTTAATGTGAAGCCCATATTGATAAAAAGGGTTAATTTTGATTAGTAAGCTATTAATTTCAATATTTATTTTCTACTCATTTCCGTTGATCGCTTATGAAATGACAGAGCGAAAAATGATACTAAGCTACTCATCTGAGGCTAAGAGCTTTGTTGAAATACATGATGGATATATAGGGTATTCGTACGTTTTAGAAGCAGGAAAACGTATGAATTATTTACCTGAATCAGAATCTATAATTGATAATAGTTCTGTAGTTCGGATGTTTAAGAGAGCATCTTTTAATGGTGGCAAGTATATAAACTTTTATAATTATAAGAAATATAAAAATCATGTTGTAATTAATGAAAATGGACACATAATCCAACTAGTTCTTCATATATTATCTAATAAGCAACATAGTCATAGAGAATTAATGGATTTTATATCATCCCTTAAAAGCTTGGAATATTTGTCATTAGAGTTTAATAATAGTAAAATAAAAGAATTAGATCTAACTACATTAAAAAATCTGAAACAAGTAAGAATAAATAAATTAAGCGATGGAATTATAAGTCTACCAATAGAAAGCAAACTTGAAGTTTTAGATTTATATTCAGAAAAAGAAATAAAAATAAATAATATAAAATATCAGAAATATATTAAAGCATCCTCTTTAGTTGGTGCTTATATGAGTCTTTCTGATTTTGAAGAGCTTAATAATCTTGAAGTATTAGACTTGTTTTACTCTAGAGATAATACTTTGGATACAGAGGTGATATTTAATTTATCAAATCTTGGTAAATTGGAATCATTATACTTGCCGACTGAGAAAAACGTAAAGTCCATTGGGTTGAAAGGTCTAGTTAATCTTAAGAAACTAAGTTTTGGTTCAGATAATGACTACTCGCATACCATTATTCCAGAGAATGTAGAGTATGTAATTGCTGGTGGTGAAATAAACAATAGTATTCCAGACTTTTCTAAAAATAATAAGTTAAAGAAACTTATCCTGAGGAATACTTCCATAAAAAACTTAAAAGGACTTAGTAATCTTCCTAAATTGGAGGAGATAATTATTGAACATAGTAAACTTGAAACTATGGATGGACTCAAAAACCTTCCTTCTCTCAAAAAATTAACAATTTACGGTGGAAACCTAACTGAAATCGGAAAAATGGAAGGTGTGGAAAATTTGGAGGAGTTGGTAATTACACGAAATAAAATTAAAGAAGTGAAAAATGTTAACCATCTTTCATCTTTAACATTTCTCCGTTTGTTTAATAATCAAATTGATACGTTGGATTTTAATGAAGTAAAAGATCTTGCTTATTGTGGAATTGGTCTCCTATATAACCCTATTGAAAAAACCATGACAAAAGAAGACGAGGAAAAATTAGAGAATTTATATGAATACGGCAATATTAACGGGAAGCAATGAACATGATCTATATTCAAATTATAGCCGTTATTACGCTTCTCATTAACTTCCTAATGAGTACTATCCATGAGTTTTCAGACGGCGAAGAAACGTTTATGGATTACGCGAGTATTTTGGTATTGAGCTACATTATTGTACTGGTAGTGAATAAGCTATTTTTCAGGCGTGATGATACGTAGATGATTAAATCGATAATTCACCTAATCTTACTCAAAGCATGTTGAATCAAATATCTTTAAGCGATTTGTTTACTGCTTATAAGAAAGGAGGCTTTCGCCTCCTTTCTTCTTTAACTTTCTAACTATCAGCGATTTTTCGCCATTTCGCGTAGCGCTTCTTTCTCGGCGTCGGATAGGAATGCGATGTCCAAGCCATTGATTTGTGCTTGGCGAATTTGCTCTTGGCTCAAGCCTGCTGCTGGAGCTGCCACTTCAAATTCATAAGGCTGCTCGATGCCTTCAACTGCTGGGTCATCGGTATTAATACACGCTTTCACGCCGTGCTCTAGGAAGGTTTTCAGCGGGTGGTTTGCCAGTGAATCAACAGTGCTGGTTTGGAAATTAGACGTCAGGCAAGATTCAATACCAATACCGTGTTCAGCAAGGTAATCCATCAACTTAGGATCGTGAATCGCTTTCACGCCGTGCCCGATACGGACAGCGCCAAGTTCTTGAATCGCTTGCCACATACTTTCTGCACCTGCCGCTTCACCTGCGTGAATCGTGACTTGTAAGCCTGCGTCTTGAACCTGCTTGAAGTGGTTAATAAAGCGATCACCTGGCTGACCAAGTTCATCACCGGCTAGGTCAATAGCAACCAATTTGTCTTTGTGTGCAAGTAAACCGTCCAGTTCTTGTTGGCAAGCATCTTGGCCAAATGTACGGCTCATAATTCCGATAAGGTTGGTTTTTACACCGTAGTCGCGTGAACCAGCTTGTACCCCATCAATAACCGCTTCTACTACACCTTCAATAGGCAGCTTATGTTTCATTGCCATGTAGTAAGGCGAGAAACGAAGCTCAGCGTAATCGATTTGAGCATTCAATGCGTCTTCTACGTTTTCGTAAGCAATACGACGGCATGCATCCAAGTCACCCAGTACGGCTACACCCCAGTCTAACTTGGACAGGAATGCAACGAGTGAAGGCTCAGCTTCAACAATTTGTACGTGCGGGCGAAGCGCTTCCAAATCGTATGCGGGAAGTGCCACGCCAAACTTTTTGCCAAGATCAAGAATCGTCTGGCTACGGACGTTACCGTCAAGGTGGCGATGAATATCAGTTAAAGGCAGGTTTTTGGTGATCATGTTTACTTCCTAAATGCGACGAGTTTCGGCTAATTCGCCTAAGTATAAAAATCATTTAGTAAACTGTCAGTACCATAAGAACAGATTATTGTTTGATCAGTGCTGCTTTTCTTTAATGTTCACTAAATCTGTTGGCCATTCTGAGAAAGGAACCGGTCGGCTAAACAAAAATCCTTGCGCTTGAGGGCAGTCGAGTAAGCGAAGCAGTTCGGCTTGCTCTGTGGTTTCGACCCCTTCAGCCACAAGATTCACCTTGAAGCCCTTTGTGATATTCACAATAGCGGCGACGACAGACGTTTCTATCTGCTCTCTTTCTAATTGAACGATGAACGATCGGTCGATTTTCAAGCAATCAAAGGGCAATTTGTGGAGATAAGCAAGTGATGAATAACCGGTTCCAAAATCATCAATGGCAATCTTAATGTTTAAATCTTTAATGGCTTGCATGTTTTTCAAGATAATCGGGTCGTTATCGACGATTCTCGATTCTGTAATCTCAAGCGTTAAGTTTTGGGCGTTTAGCCGTGTGTACTTAAGTACCATTTCCAATTCTTCAGTAAACCCTGGCTGGGATAATTGATTCACGGAGAGGTTAACGTGCAAGCTGAACTCGGGGTGCCATTGCCCACTTTGAATAGCATTGGCGGTATCACTGCATGCTTTCAGTAAGATTTGCGAACCAATGTCGCCAATTAAGCCGCTTTCTTCTGCAATAGGAATGAAGTCGAGAGGTGGTACGACCCCATTTTCTTCAGAGACCCAACGTGCCAAGGCTTCAGCCCCTAGGATTTCTCCACTTTCTAAATCAATGATGGGCTGATAAAACGGGACAAATTCACTATTGGCAATCGCTTCATTTAAGTTGGCGAGAGTTTGTGTTTTCTTACGAGAAACATCGGCCATTTCAGGACGGTAGTACACAACGCGGAGTGCATCTTGCTTGGCGTGGCTTAAGGCGATGCTACTGTTGCGTAGCCATGTACTCATATCATTTTTATCGCACGATAAAACAATACCTATGGAGACATTGACGACCACTGTCTCTGTACCCATATTGAATGGTGAGCTAAACGACTGTTTTATTCGAGTAACTAACTGCTCGACTGCCATTTCAGAGCCATTTCTAGGATCATAAATGGCGAATTCATCACCTGCGACTCTGGCAAGCAATACGCGTTCGTGGCAAATATTCTTTAACCGCTGAGCAATAATAGTGAGCAGTTGGTCGCCACTGTAATGACCTAAGCTGTCGTTGATGTCTCGGAAGCGATCGATGCCAATGAGAATCAAAGATCCAGGTAGAGAAGATTTCAGATTACTGCTCGTTTCGATGAGACCTTGGCGGCTATAGAGCTGAGTTAAAGAGTCGTAGACCAACTGAGTTCGTAGTGCTTCAAATGACGCCTTCAAGTTTTGAGTCATGTTGTTGAATGCCGACACCAACATACTGGTTTCAAATACTTTGCCCGGTTCTGGCATCGGGCTGTCCCAATCACCTTTGGCTATTTCTCGTGCTGCGTTCGCTGTCGTTGTAATTGGGTGTGTAATGCGATTAAACACCAATACACCGATCAAAAAGCCCAATAAGCTGAAGGTCATACCAATAAGCCAACCACGTTGTTGTTGCTCTGGTAAGTCACCTAACAAATCGTGCTCAGAAATGGTAACGACAATGTACCATTCCAGCCCGTATGGATTGGTGTAGCGAGACAGTTTATTGAAGTAGCGATCCCCACTGGTAACGTAGTCAAACATTACAGGTTGACTTTTGGCTTCCAAACGGTTGCTCGCGATGTACTTTGCACTGGTTTGTACAACTGGGTTCGTGCTTTCTGTCATTTGTAGCCGCTGCCCTTTTATGGTCATCGGCGTGCCTTTGGATACCACGCTAGAGTTATCCGAATGCGCCACCAAGCGGTTATCCTGATCGAAGATAAAAATGGAGGCAGCCGTTCTCTTTTTTTGATCCACAAGGAAATTGTTGAACGTGTCGATTTTAATATCCGCGACCATGACGCCAATCAGCTCATCGCTCACAATCACAGGAGTGGTTGCGGATAATGTAATTTCTTGGCGTTCATCCGCATTGGTATAAATGTTAGACCACGATGGGGAGCGTGATTCTGCCGCAGGGACATACCATGGACGAATTCTAGGGTCATAACCTTGAAAGGTGGATTTAGCACCTGACTCGATATTTCTACCGGAGTAGATAACCAAATCATTTTCGGTGCGTTTGTCTTGGAGCATCAAGGTAAAATCAGAGGTGGATTCTCGCCTAAAGCCGACAAACTCGCCTTCTTTACCACCAAAACCGACCACATCTAAGTGGGGGATGTTTTTGTATAAATGATTAAAACTTAAGGAGAGGAAATTCTCGATTTGATTGAGATTACCGAGCTGATACAGCTCGTTAAATTCGACGGATTTACTCAACGTAATGTTGGCTTGATAGGGCTCATCTAAAAAGATCGACAAACGGCTTTTCACGTTCTCAGTAAATGCCATGAGCTGCTTATGGCTCAAATTAGACACCATATTCTCGAAGCTGCTCTTTTGTACGAATGCAATTACCCCAAATGTGAACATGAATACGATCACAAAGGGTAAAATGACAGCCATTCGTAAAGTAATCTTTTTATTCGCCATTGCCCTACATACAGTTAGTGAACACCATCCTGTAATCAAGATAAGAGGCGCTATTGTAAAGGCTAGACATCAAGCTCGCGAGTCTTTTTTGAACAATTCGACTAAATGTTTAACTCTTTTAGCTTTCTGGTGAGCGTATTCCGTCCCCATCCTAGAACTTTAGCGGCATCCTGCTTATGACCGTTAGTATGATTTAGCGCTGTTTTTAAAAGTATACGTTCAAATTCAGGGAGTGCATAAGAAAGGAGCTCAGTTTCGCCAGAAGTCAGAGCTTCTTTCGCCCATTCTTCTAGTTGAGACTGCCAACCGCCATTTTCATGAGAATTGGGCACGGATTTTGTCTCTTCGAACAGTTCTCGCGGTAAGTCAGAGGGCAAAACTTCATTCCCGCTGGCCATTACGGTTAGCCATCGGCAAATGTTTTCTAATTGACGAACGTTACCAGGCCAAGGCAGCTGGTTGAGGTTAAGAACCGTGTCTGGATGCAAGGTTTTCATTTCCACGCCCAGCTCTTCGGCGGCGAGGTTCAAAAAGTGTTGTGTGAGTTTTTCAATGTCTTGCTTACGTTCACGTAGAGCAGGGATGTGTACGCGGATAACATTCAGGCGATGGAAGAGATCTTCACGAAAGTCGCCATCATGAACCAGCTTTTCTAGGTTTTGGTGGGTGGCTGCAATGATGCGAACGTCCACATTGATGGGAGAGTGACCACCAACACGGTAAAATTGCCCGTCTGCCAAAACTCGCAGTAAACGAGTCTGGATATCCAGTGGCATGTCGCCAATTTCATCTAGGAACAGAGTACCGCCATTGGCTTGTTCAAAGCGCCCTTGGCGAACGGTGTTTGCCCCCGTAAATGCGCCTTTTTCATGACCAAATAACTCAGACTCGATCAAATCTTTAGGGATCGCAGCCATGTTCAAAGCAATGAAAGGGCTCTTTGCTCTAGGGCTATGGCGGTGTAAAGCATGAGCGACCAGTTCTTTACCAGTACCAGATTCGCCGTTTATTAAAACCGAAATGGAAGAACGAGATAAACGCCCAATAGCACGAAATACTTCCTGCATGGCAGGGGCTTCACCGATGATCTCTGGGGCATCGCTGATAAGGGGATCAGTGCTTTCTTGATGCCTTTTTTGTTCGTGGCTATGCGCGATGGCGCGCTCGACGAGTGTTAGGGTCTCATCGATATCGAAAGGCTTAGGCAGGTATTCAAATGCGCCTTTTTGATAGGCGTTTACGGCTGCATCGAGGTCCGAGTGCGCCGTCATGATAATGACAGGTAAGTCTGGGTACTGCTGATGAACTTCTTTAAGCAGGTCTAAACCATCGATGCCGGGCATACGTATGTCTGACACCAGTACGTCAGGTACTTGCCGTTCTAACGCCATAAGCACGCTTTCGGCATCGGCAAACGTCTCGCACTGAATTTGTGCCGAAGATAAGGTTTTTTCCATAACCCAGCGGATAGAACTGTCGTCATCAACGACCCATACAAAGCCTTTACTCATTGCGCTCTCTCCTAACAGCAATACCTGATCATTTGATTGGTAAAATTATGGTAAATGTGGTTTTTCCGGGCCAGCTCTCGACATCGATTTTTCCCTGATGCTGGTCGATTAAGTTTTGTGAGATCGATAGTCCGAGCCCTGTGCCACCCTCACGCCCACTCACCATGGGGTAAAATAGCGTGTCTTGAAGCTCCCCAGGAATGCCTGGACCGTTATCGATAATGTCTAACTTGGCAGCCAGTTTGTAGCGCTGCCCATGAATGTTGGCTTGATGCACCGTTCTGGTGCGAAGCACAATTTCCCCGTGTTGTTGGTCGCCTAGAATTTGTGCAGCGTTACTGACAATATTCAGCAATGCCTGCTCAATTTGGTCAGAATCCATCATGAGTGGCGGTAAACTCGGATCGTAATCACGCTTGATAGAGAGCGATTTTGTTGAGTCTAATTCAACCAACTGACGGACTTTTTCTAGCGCGAGGTGAAGATTCGCTTCGCGTTTTTCACCTGGCTTTTGTGGGCCAAGTAAACGGTCGACCAGCGCGCGGAGCCTATCGGCCTGTTCGATAATGATTTGCGTATATTCCCCAAGGCTTGGATCCGGCAACATTTTGGATAAAAGCTGCGCCGCCCCGCGAAGCCCCCCTAAAGGGTTTTTGATTTCATGGGCTAACCCTCGAACCAGAACTTTTGCTGCTTGTTGCTGAGCGTGTTGATTCAACTCTTGGCTTAATCGACGTTGCTGACCAATTTTCCTAAGCTCAACTAATAGGAGCAGTTGTTTTTCCCAGGTGAAAGGGCTGACCGTGACTTCGACCATTGTCGGCTTTCCATCAATCACAAAGGTGACGTCGCTGTCTGTGATGCTTTGACCTGTCTGTAATGGTTGGGTCAGCATGCTTAAATCCATCGAAGCGTGTTGGATCAATTCTGCGAGCTTGCAGGTTTGAAGGCGTTTTGCACTTTGTGAGAAAAGCAGCTCTGCAGCAGGGTTAGCGTAGTGCACGGCGAGCTGCTCATCTAGCAGCATGGTGGCTGTGACGATGTTGTCGAGAATGGCGGTAGAGCGCAGATCGAGGGTGGTCATGTCCTTACCTTATAGTTTGCACCAAAATGGTGCGTCGCCTGTTTAGTATGGAGCATGAACCTTAAAAGAAAAAGTTAATAAACCGAAATTGGCTCGTTAATCCTTATTATCCCGTGGATTTCACCCTCGCTCGATGCAAATGCACCGTTACTGGAGAGGTAGATGCAATAAGCTTGCCGTCTCTAACTGCTTGTACAGCAAGTACATGAGTGCCTCTATCGACATTGATAAGCTGCCACAGTGGCTTGTTTTGTGGAGCGCCGTAAGGCTTCCCATCCAGCATCAATTGGAGTCGCTCACCAATGCCCAGTTTTCGGTTTTGATCCACTTGAACATTGATGATGCCGCGATTGCTTCGGATGGTTTGATTTTGCTCTAGATTGCTAATGGAAAGAGACAGTGGAGCCGCCTTCTTTGGCTTTTTCTTTTGTTCTGCCTTGGTTTTAGCGGTCTGTTTATTTTTCAGGGGTTTTGCTGGTGTAAAAACAGGATCGGGAGCACTTGTTTTGGCATTTGGTAAAACAAACGATTCTTTTTTATTGGCAGGACCATCGGGGGGCGTGTCGCTGATGTGAAGGATGCCGTCGTCATCGACCCATGAGTAGACAGTTTGGGCAATGGCGGCAGGAGCAATCATCAAACTAAGCACAGGAAGTAGGGTGATCAGTTTCATTGTAAGCACCAGTGTAGAGTACGTTAAAAGTTATAAGCTGCGCCTCTGATTATGTTTTTAAGTAAGGTTGGGCGTCACGCTAAAATGCTGGAGTTTTAACCTAATGCTAAGGGCTTGTTAATTAAAGTGAAATATAAAAAAGGCCCGCCTGCGAGGCGAGCCTAATAATTATGTAAATAGTTACATCAATTTTACACTGAGTAGTAAAGTTCAAACTCTAGTGGGTGAGTAGTCATGTTGATTTGCTCAACTTCTTTAGACTTCAATGTGATGTAAGAATCGATGAAGTCATCAGAGAATACGCCACCTGCAGTTAGGAACTCACGATCTTCGTCTAGTGCTGCAAGCGCTTCTTGTAGAGATTCCGCAACTGTTGGGATCTCTGCTGCTTCTTCAGCTGGAAGGTCGTAAAGGTCTTTATCCATTGCTTCACCAGGGTGGATCTTGTTCTTAATACCGTCAAGACCAGCCATAAGCATACAAGCAAACGCTAGGTATGGGTTTCCTGTTGGATCTGGGAAACGTACTTCGATACGACGTGCTTTCGGGCTTGGTACCACAGGGATACGGATAGAAGCAGAACGGTTACGTGCAGAGTATGCAAGCATTACAGGTGCTTCGAAGCCAGGTACAAGACGCTTGTATGAGTTCGTAGAAGCGTTCGCGAATGCGTTGATTGCGCGAGCGTGCTTGATGATACCGCCAATGTAGTGAAGCGCCATTTCAGATAGACCGCCGTACTTGTCGCCAGCGAATAGGTTAACACCGTCTTTCGCTAGAGATTGGTGTACGTGCATGCCGCTACCGTTGTCACCAACGAGTGGCTTAGGCATGAATGTCGCTGTCTTACCAAATGCGTGTGCAACGTTGTGTACCACGTATTTGTAAATTTGGATTTCATCCGCTTTTTCAGTCAACGTGTTGAAACGTGTAGCGATTTCGTTTTGACCAGCAGTCGCAACTTCATGGTGGTGTGCTTCAACTACTAGACCCATTTCTTCCATGATCAAACACATAGCAGAACGAATATCTTGAGATGAATCAACTGGTGCTACTGGGAAGTAACCACCTTTAACGCCTGGACGGTGACCTTTGTTACCGCCTTCAATTTCAGCGCCTGTGTTCCAAGCTGCTTCGATGTCGTCAATCTTAAAGAAAGAACCAGACATGTCAGTGTTGAATTTCACGTCGTCAAATAGGAAGAATTCTGGCTCAGGACCAACAAGAACAGTGTCCGCTACACCAGATGAGCGCATGTATTCTTCAGCGCGCTTAGCGATAGAGCGAGGGTCACGGTCGTAGCCTTGCATAGTAGCAGGCTCTAGAATGTCACAACGTACGTTTAGCGTTGCATCTTCAGTAAATGGGTCAAGAACTGCGCTTGATGCATCCGGCATCATCACCATGTCTGACTCGTTGATGCCTTTCCAGCCAGCAACAGAAGAACCATCGAACATTTTACCTTCTTCGAAGAAGTCTGCATCGATTTGGTGAGCAGGGATAGAAATGTGCTGTTCTTTACCTTTAGTGTCGGTAAAGCGTAGGTCAACAAACTTAACTTCGTTTTCTTGGATTAACGATAGAACGTTTTCTACTGACATCTTGGATAACCTCCAGTGTTATTAAAGCGTTGGTGCACAAGTTTAGTTAAACCGGCATTGATTAATATGAACATTTAATAGCATTAATCGATGACAGTTCTGTGAAAGCTAAAAGTGTGCCAAAAAATAGATCCTTTAAATATCATGCAGTTATAAGTTCATTCGCGATTTTGGTGCTTCATCTTGCACCATAATGATCTGCATTTGCACCAATGTGGTGCGAGCGGAATGAGCTTGCTTACACGATAGAGTCAGACCTATTCAGCGATCAATTGGCATGTTTGTCAATCGACTTTTTACGCCTCGAAAATCAAGTTTTCGGGTATCAAAATGGTTTAATTAACTCAAATGTTACAAATAGCGCCACTTTTCGCCGCTTGAGATCACATATTCCTAGGCTTTTTCCTAAAATCTGGTACATTATTGACCGTTTTTTAAATCAAGTAAGCGGCTATTCGTCATGACACAAATGTGATGGGGGAGGCGGCTTCTTTTATAAGTGAATCTAGATCCATGGCTACCCCACAGATTGATAAATTGAGAAATATCGCGATCATCGCGCACGTTGACCACGGTAAAACGACTCTGGTTGATAAATTGCTACAACAATCAGGCACCCTTGAGTCTCGCGGCGAAGCGGAAGAGCGAGTCATGGACTCGAACGACATTGAGAAAGAGCGTGGCATTACCATTCTTGCTAAAAACACAGCAATTAACTGGAATGATTACCGCATCAACATCGTAGATACCCCAGGACACGCCGATTTCGGTGGTGAAGTTGAGCGTATTATGTCGATGGTTGATTCTGTTCTGCTTATCGTTGATGCGGTTGATGGCCCAATGCCTCAAACGCGTTTCGTAACGCAAAAAGCGTTTGCACACGGACTTAAGCCGATTGTTGTTATCAACAAAATTGACCGCCCTGGTGCTCGTCCTGATTGGGTTATGGATCAAGTATTCGACCTATTCGACAACCTAGGTGCAACCGACGAACAGCTGGACTTCCAAGTGGTTTACGCGTCAGCACTTAACGGCTGGGCTACGCTAGAAGAAGGCGAAGAAGGCGAGAACATGGAACCATTGTTCCAAGCAGTTGTAGATACTGTTGAAGCGCCTAACGTTGATATCGACGGTTCACTTCAAATGCAAATCTCTCAACTTGATTACAGCTCATACGTAGGTGTTATTGGTGTTGCTCGTGTAACTCGTGGTTCTGTTAAGCCAAACCAACAAGTCACTATCGTGAGTTCCGATGGCAAGCAGCGTAACGGTAAAGTGGGTACTGTACTGGGTTACCTAGGTCTTGAGCGCCATGAAGTTGAACAAGCAAACGCTGGTGACATCATTGCAATTACAGGTCTTGGTGAACTGAAAATCTCAGACACCATCTGTGATCAAAACAACGTTGAAGCAATGAAGCCGCTTTCTGTTGATGAGCCAACTGTAACGATGACGTTCCAGGTAAACACTTCTCCGTTCGCGGGTAAAGAAGGTAAGTTTGTGACGTCTCGTAATATTCTCGAGCGTCTTGAGAAAGAATTGGTTCACAACGTAGCACTACGTGTTGAAGAAACGGATAACCCAGATCGCTTCCGTGTATCTGGTCGTGGTGAGCTTCACCTATCTATCCTAATCGAAAACATGCGTCGTGAAGGCTTCGAGCTAGCGGTATCGCGCCCTGAAGTTATCATCAAAGAAGAAGATGGTCAGCTGATGGAACCGTACGAAACGGTAACCATCGATGTGCTAGAAGAGCACCAAGGTGGCATTATGGAGAACATCGGCTTACGTAAAGGTGAGCTAACAGACATGTCTCCAGATGGTAAAGGCCGTGTACGTATGGACTTTATGATGCCTTCTCGTGGTTTGATTGGTTTCCAAACGGAATTCCTAACGTTAACGTCTGGTTCTGGTCTTCTTTACCATACCTTCGATCACTACGGTCCACACAAAGGTGGCGTAATTGGTCAGCGTAACAATGGCGTATTGGTTTCGAACGCAACAGGTAAGGCACTGACTTACGCACTGTTCAACCTACAAGATCGTGGTCGCCTATTTGCAGAGCACGCAGACGAAGTTTACGAAGGTCAAATCATCGGTATTCATAACCGTTCGAACGACCTAACAGTAAACTGTTTGAAAGGTAAGCAGCTAACTAACGTTCGTGCATCTGGTACAGATGAAGCGCAGGTTCTGTCTCCACCAATCAAGTACACGCTTGAGCAAGCACTTGAGTTTATTGATGAAGATGAACTAGTCGAAGTCACGCCAGAAAGCATTCGTATCCGTAAGAAGCTACTTACTGAGAACGAACGTAAGCGTGCTGCGCGTCCAGCAAAGTAATTCATAACGCTGAAAAATAATGAAGCCCTGTCAGTTTTGCTGGCGGGGCTTTTTGTTATATTGGATCCAAACCCTCTCTTGCGATTTCAAGTTGCTCTAAGTTGTTGGACTTTGGTTTAATATTAGATTTATAAAATTGATAATATGCGACGATCGCCATAATGTACTTTTCCAATTCAATATAAAGGAAAACGTTATGATCAGAACTTCGCTACTGTTATCGTCTATGTTGCTATCCTCTGCGGCGTTCGCCGATTGCCGAGTTCCGGAATCTCTTGCTGGCATGACATTTGTGAATGTGGTTGACCCCATCTATAGCCAACAAAACCCGAATGCAGGCGCAATTGCTAAAGTTTCGTATTCTGCTGAAGAGTACCTTACGGAGTTCCTCAATCGAGAAATAGGTCCTTTCAAAGGGAAGTATCGATACAAAGTATTAGATAAAGATAACGGTATTGGTTTGTATCTTGGTGATGAATCTTTGCCAGAAAATAAACCCACTCATACAGTGCTATTCAAATGCCTAACAAACAAACGCGGTTTGGCTATCTTTACCCAAAGAGTTGGACAAAATGAGTCTGTAGGTCGGCAAAACTCTCTCGTCTATACCATCGAATCTCATCGTTAATTTGATGTCCCTAATCGTTTTTATCATTAGGGGCTCCCAACAGCTTCAGATTGTTAACCCTTTCAAATATCGGAATTTTTGAGTAACTATTCAGTCAATATCTTTGCTTAGAATTTGTCCTAAATTGGATGCGCTTCATAATCAATAATCAATGATGACTTTGTCATTTTCACATTCCTCACATCATCGACACATATTTCCTAAAAAGCTCTCAGTCAAATTTGTTGAATCAAAATTCTCCTTCTAAGTGTTAATAGCCTTTGGGTAGTAGGCAGATGCGTTGGGCATGGAAGTTTAATCAGTAACGTGCCTTTAACATTAAAAATCAATGGAGTGTAGAATGAAACTCAACACCACTGGGCTATTTTTAGCCCTTTCAGTCACAAGTGCGTTAACGTCCCAGGCTATTGCAGCCAATCGAGTCAACTTGGATGAAGGTGCGGAAAGAAGCCAACTAATTTCTATTTCAGAACTGGTCGAGCAACATCAGTTTGAAACAACGGCTTCAGTAAAACTCAATAATGACATCTCAAAAACTAAGCTACAGCAAATGTACAAAGGGATCCCTGTTTATGGTGAAAGCTTAGTTTCTACCGCGAGTGCACTTCGGTCGGCAGAGAGCTTTTCAGGCGATTTGATCACGGGAATTGAACAAGACCTTGCCGATGTGATGCCATCAATATCAGAAAATGAAAGTGTGTCCATATTGGCTCAGCATTGGAATCACGACCTGATAAAAGTCTCGCAGCCAGAGAGGAACTTAGTGATATGGCTGGACGAAAAAGACACGGCACATTTGGCGTGGCAGGTCTCTTATGTCGTCTATGCTAAAGATCCTTCTCGTCCTTATGCATTTATTGATGCTAAAAGTGGCGCTATTTTAGATACGTGGGATGCGATCGCTTTTGCACAAGGAACTGGGCCTGGGGGAAACGCTAAAACAGGTCGCTATCATTTTGGTACCGATTACCCTGCGTTTGATGTGAAAGAGGTAAATGGCACTTGCAGCCTGGATTCTGCCAATGTTGAAACGCTGGATATGAAGCATCAGCAAGCGGGTGGTTCAATCCACTCCTTTAACTGCTATGAGAACACCAGTCGTGAAGTGAATGGCGCCTATTCACCATTGAACGATGCCCATGCTTTTGGGCAAGTGGTGTTCAAAATGTATAAAGACTGGTATCAAACAGCGCCGCTAACCCAAAAGCTTAGGTTGCGCGTTCATTACGGTAACAGTTACGAAAACGCATTTTGGGATGGCCGCCAGATGACCTTTGGTGATGGTGCGACGCGCTTTTATCCATTGGTCAGCTTGGATGTAGTCGCCCACGAAGTCAGCCATGGTTTCACTCAGCAAAACTCCAATCTTGAATATAAAAACCAGTCAGGTGGGATGAACGAAGCGTTTTCTGACATTTCTGCTGCTGCCGCAGTTTATTACCATACCAGTAGCTTTAACTGGAAAATCGGCGACCAGATATTCAAAGGATCAGGTTCCATGCGCTACATGGATACGCCATCACGTGATGGTAAATCCATTGATCATGCTAAGGATTACCGCCAAGGGCTGAATGTGCACTACAGCTCTGGTGTATACAACCGTTCATTTTATCTTTTGGCTAATACCCAAGGTTGGGATATTCGAAAAGCCTTCGACGTATTTGTGTTAGCTAACCAGATGTATTGGACACCTCGCTCGACTTACGACCAAGGCGCCGTGGGTGTTGTGAAAGCGGCAGTAGATTTAGGGTACTGTGTCGATGACATCGTTTACGCCTTTAACAAAGTGGGGGTGAATGCTGGCGCACTGACAGGGCAAGGATGTAAGGATATTCCTACAGATCGTCCTCCTTTAGCGGCTTTTGACGCTTCAGTGTCGGGTAAGCAAGTTACGGTCACGGATCGTTCATCCGATGACAAAGGAATCGTTGGTCACCAGTGGTCGTTCGGTGATGGGGCGATGTCCACTCAACCTAATACCGCGCATACTTACAATGCTGCGGGTAGCTATACGGTCACCCTAACGGTCACTGATACCACTGGGCAAACCAATTCATCGAGCCAGTCCATAACCATTGTTGATAACGGGAATTGTACGACACCGTTGTGGGATGCTGGCACCATTTACCTGAAGGGCGACAAAGTTTCCCAAGCAGGTAAAAACTACGAAGCCAAATGGTGGACTCAAGGTGAAGATCCTACTCAAACTGGTACATGGGGAGTTTGGCGAGACTTAGGAGCTTGCCAATAGAATAAGAGGACCAAAGCGTTAACAAGGGAGCTTCAACGCTCCCTTTAGCTATTTTAGGTTTCTGTTTAAAAGTAATACAAATCCATCATTGAGATTAGATACCGAATCCTGATAGAGACTTTTGCTACATCTTTGAAACAAATTGAATCAATATATTCAAAATATTGTTGGTTGAATCGTAATTATTCGTAACGACACTTGATAAGATAGTGGAAAGTTCTTAACTTGAAGAGTTAATTTCGACCTGTTCGAATCGACTCTCAGTTGAGTCTGCTTGGCAGGAAGCCAAGTAAATCCGGTTTTCACTTATTTCATTTCGACGAGTTTTCAATGAGTTCCGATAAAAATACCAACGCATGGCAAGCACCTATGCCAGCTACCCAGTTTGAATTTATGGCTGATATCTTAGACGCTCCATCTCCAATTGGATTTGAAGCAGCGATGAGCTACGGCGTAATCAAGCCTGAATTTGAATCTTTCATGCCGAAAGACTGGGGTATTCACCAATTCAAAGGCAATGCAGGATTAGTCTTCGATTCACACCCTGGACGTGATGATTTGGTCAGCGTAATGATCGTTGGTCACGCGGACAAAATTCGTATGCAAGTACGTAAAATCGATAGCGATGGCAAAGTTTGGATCAACACTGATTCTTTCTTACCAACCACGCTGATTGGTCACGAAGTGAAAGTCTTCTGTCAGAACCCTGAAAAAGCAGGCGAGTTCAAGACAATCGAAGGCTGTACGGTAGAAGCTTTGGGCGCTATCCACTTCTCAACGCCGGGTCAACGTTCAGGCGATCAAGGCATCAAGCCAGAATCTATCTACCTAGAACTTCACACGCACGGTGAAGATCGTAAAGCACAAGTTGAAGCACTAGGCCTACGCCCAGGTGACCCAATCCTGCTTGATCGCCGCATCAAGCGCGGCGTGTCTTCAGACACGTTCTACGGTGCATACCTAGATAACGGTTTGGGTTGTTTCTCTGTAACTGAAATCGCACGTCTATTGGCGAAAGAAGGTTTGGACAATGTTCGCGTTCTTTACACAATTGCAACGCACGAAGAAATTGGTCGTTTCGGTTCAACTGCTGTAGTTGGTGAACTAAGACCAGACGTGCTTATCGCGACAGACGTAAACCACGATTACGAAGCTGCACCAGGTATTGGCGCAAGAAAGATGAACCCGCTGAAAATGGGTAATGGCTTTA
The DNA here is from genome assembly GCF_002835515.1 of Vibrio sp. vnigr-6D03. Taxonomy (NCBI): domain Bacteria; kingdom Pseudomonadati; phylum Pseudomonadota; class Gammaproteobacteria; order Vibrionales; family Vibrionaceae; genus Vibrio; species Vibrio sp. vnigr-6D03. Next base: position 116,181 of record NZ_PIZL01000028.1, on the reverse strand, counting down.
CCATTGGTCGTGGTTCTGTTGTATCTGAGTTCCTAGTGCAATCACTAGAGAAAGTATGTAAAGACAACGACATCCCATACCAGCTAGACTTCAGTGGTCGTGATATGGGTACTGACGGCATGGCGGCAGTATTGGCGGGTGTTGATAGTGCAGCAATCACGGTAGGTTACCCTATCCGTAACATGCATACAGCATCTGAATCAGCACATACAGGTGACCTATTAGCGTCTATTCATGGTTTGACTGAATTGCTTCGTCACTTCAACAGCCTAAACGATGGCAAAGGCATCACGCGTGATGACCTACTAAACAGCCATATCCGTTTGGACTAAGTTCTACCTAGAGTAAGTAACACTTAAATCAAGGGCAGCCGAGTGGCTAATGCCGGTCAGTTAAAACGTTAATCGGCAGGTCAATTGAATGATCCTACCAGTATGTAAAAAATCCGATGAACCTTGTTTATCGGATTTTTTTATACACGTTTCCAAGCTCTCGACATCGTTAATCTTTACAAACCAAGTTGAGACACTCGCTGATTTCCTAGATAAACAATTCTCCTAGAAAAATAGTGCCGCTCAACTAAGTGAACGGCATTAGAGCAGGATCTCTCTTTAATGTTGGGTTGCTTACATTGGTTTAACGACCGTGATTAATCTTCTTGTCGTAGAACTTTTGCCAGTAAGGATAGCGCCGCCGCAAGCAATACAATGTCTTTCAAGAGGAATTGACCCGGTACGACAGAGATTGCTGGGAAGCCACCTAAGCTTGCTTCCGCGATTGGCGCGGTAAACAGAAAGCTTGTTGTAACGGCAAAGATAACCGTTGCACTAGCAGCGCCGACGAGTGCAAACACGCGATGCACTGGCGCGAGTAACAAAGCAATCGCGGTTGCCACTTCAACCAAACCGATGAGGTTAGAAGCACCTTGTAAGCTGAAGATACTGTATAACCAACTGGTCAGTGGGCTTGATGCCACAAGACCTTGGATTGCATTTGCTTCGTAGCTGGTAAACTTCATTGCCCCAATCCATGCCAGGACGATGATAATAGAAAAACGTACTGCTTGGTCAGAAATGTTGGTCAGTGACTGTGTACCTGCTACTCGATGATTGACGGTGTTATTGAAAGTTGTCATGGTCTTGTTCCTTATCATTTCTTTGAGCTATTTGGCGTTATGTGTGATGCCTTGGCGCTCTAATATCTGTTCAAAATTGCCACTTCTGATGCTGGCGACTAAATCATCGTTTCCGCCAACATGGTGATCACCGACAAAAATCTGTGGAACAGTTCGTCGTTGGCTACGGTTCTTCATCTCGTTTAGTCGCGTTGGGTTATCACTGACTTCAATTTCTCGATACGTTAAACCTAAACGCTTTAAAGTGTGCTTTGCGGCTTTGCAATGAGGGCAGTAGTGTTTGGTATAAATTTCGATTTTTGCCATGGTGGTTCTCCGCTTGTGGTCTGTAGGGTTAATTTAACTGTTGCGGTAAATACTATCTATGCATGATAATCTTGATTTAATACACAGATCGTCTAGCTAACCTCTTATTCCGAGTTCAGGTTAGTTAAGGGAGAGGCTAAATATGGAAGTGATGAGCGACATGCTGCGCGCGATTCGTGTCGTCGGCAGCGTCTACTTTTGCAGTCAGGTGGAAGCGCCGTGGAGTAAAACCTTTAACGACCTAGAGCACGCCAGTTTTCATTTGATTCGACGCGGTGGTTGCTGGGCGATTATTGATGATCAAGTGGAACGATTGGAAGCGGGAGATTTGATCTTCTTAGGTCCAGGGCAAGACCACGTATTGTCGAGTCAATCTCCGGATAGAGGCCAGCCAGACCTAGAAGAACCAACGCTGTTACTTTGTGGTTCTTTTAGCTATACGCGAACAGTGACGACGCCGTTATTGGAGATCTTTCCTCGGGTGACGATAGTGCGTGATAAAGACTTAGCGCAATATCCTTGGTTGCGAAGCACTTTTGACCAGTTGAGTTCAGAATACCTATCTCAAGGACCAGGCTCGGAGCTGATCGTCAATAAGCTGACCGAAATTATCTTGGTCGAACTGATTCGAATTAACTTTGGGCGAGAGCAAAAAAGCCCGTTTTTAGAAGCGCTGCACGACAAACGTATATCTCGTGCTCTGCAACTGTTGCATGACCATCCGGACAAGAGCTGGACGTTGGAGTTGGTTGCAGGCGAGATTGGCATGTCGCGTGCTGCGTTTGCTAGCCGCTTTTCCGCATTGGTTGGACAACCGATGTTTGAATACTTAACCAATCTCAGGATGGGAAGGGCGCAGGAGCTATTGCGTGAATCGTTGTTGTCGATTGATGACGTGGCTGAGCAAGTTGGCTATGAATCGGAGCGCGCTTTTACACTCACCTTTAAAAAGCACACCGGCACAACCCCTAAGCGCTTTAGAGCGCAACAATAACTCGGTATTGCTTGATATACAGATAACAAAAAAGAGCCAAAGCTCTAATGCCGATTCAGTTAAAATGTTAATCGGCAGATCAATTGAATGGCCCTACCAGTATGTGAAAATCCGGTGGACCCTGTTTATTCTGTGGATACAGAATAAACAGGGTTTACCCATGCATGCACTTGGGGTATCTACTGATCATCGTTACGCTCGTACTTTGTCTGCATGCACCTTAACCCAGCGACCTGACATCAAACGCTGAATGCACAAGCCAATTTTTATGACCTCTTCAACGATCATCAACAAAAGGATTTGCTTTGGTTCAATACCCGTCGTGATGAAGTAATAGGTAAGAGGCAGTAAAACGATCCACTGGCAGAATACATCCACGCCTAGGCAGTATTTCGCGTCTCCACCTGCACGTAAAATGCCGATCATAAACATGAGCGACAAGCCTTTTAGTGCCATTGCTGCCATCAATATTTGATAAGCAAACTGAGCGGTATCATGCAAAGTTGAATTGTCACTCGCGATAAAATCAAGCACCAGCGGCTGACACGCGTAAAGCAGCAAAGAGAGGATCAAACCAGAGATTAAACTCAGCCCCAGATAACGCGGAAGTAAGTATTGAATCTCATCGGTCGCTTTTTGCCCTGAGTGATTACCAATAACAACGGAGGCGGCACTTGCAAAGCCAATCAGGAGAGCTGCTGCAATGGATTCTATCGGTGCTAACGCGCCTAAAGTGATGAGCAAGTCATTACTTTGTCTCCCGATCAGTGAATGGAAAACATACAAACCCAGCGACCAGATAACACTGTTAAGAGCAGCAACAGCAGAAAGCTGAATAACCACGACCGCGTCGCTTAGGTGGGTGGAAGCCCAAACCTGCTTGATTTGTGTGAGCGAGAACCAGCGCTTGAACATTACAAATCCAATCAGGAGTAAGGTTTCTACACACGCTGCGATCAAAGAACCAATCGCGACACCAGCAATGCCCCATTTAGGAATGAAGCTGATGTTGAGGGCAATGTTAAGTGCGACACCAACCAAGCTGACCACTGTCGCAGTCATCGGTTTAAACATAGTGCGCAGCACCGTTGCCAAAGAGAGTGTAATGGCGAATAGCACAAAGGTCGGTGCGATGATTTGCAGATACAAGCTACCTTGCTCAATGATGGTGCCATCACTGGTACCAAAGGCCATCACCGCATCACTGCCCATTAAAACGAATCCAGCACAACCGAGTGCAATGATCACGGCTAGCACGAGCATAATTAAGCAAACGCGAACAAACTTGTCGTTGACCTTGTCGCCGTAACATTGCGCCGCAACTTGCCCACCGCCAATCGCGACACCAATAATGCAAAAGCTCAACACCATGTGTGCTTTGGTTGCCAGTCCCATTGCTGCCATATCCAGCGGGTTGAGATTGCCGAGCATGACGGTATCAATCATGCTTTTGCTGGAAAAAAGCGCGGTTTGAAATGAGATAGGCAGCGCAAGGCTAAGCAGTGCAAGCAGCCAGTGCTTTTGCGTCTTCATTGTTGCTTCCTCGTTCAAGGTATTTCACGACTACTGCAGGGTTGCCGATAGCAATGGCGTTATCCGGAATGTCTTTGTACACCACACTGTTGGCACCAATGACAGCATTGCGACCAATGGTCACGCCCTTCAAAATGGTGGCACCTACGCCAATCCAAGCGCCAGAGCGAATGATTACCGGGGCTGTGCGAGTGCGTTCTACTTCATCCGCTTCACCTCTGCCTGTCACTGGGTGACCACTGCAATCCATTATGGTGACGCGCGGGCCAAAGCTGACATGATCCTCAATCGTCACTTTTTCGTAACTGACGATATTGGTTCCCTGCATGATCACATGGTTGCCAATCTCAATTTTTCCTGCCGGACGGTGGTTGGCTTTGACCAATGTTAAGCGGACAGGGGTATTTTCAAAGGCAATATCATTTTGCGAGTAGATAAGGTTGTGCTCGCCAATCGAGATACGACCAATAAAATCATCACTGTTGATCAACCCAGTTTCTTGAGGCAATGCGCCATAACTTTCATCACGAACAAAGGTGAACCCTACGTGTGGTTGGCCGATCAGTGAGCTCGTTTTTCCTATGGTGAGGTGCGGCTGATATTGGGGTAGAACCTGTGGTGTCGCGGAATCTTGATCCATAGGGTAAAGGTTTTCATAAAAGGTGGTCATGTATCTTCTCTTTGATAGCAACAACAGACCCTAGCGAATTGGAAAATCGTTAACGAATGTCGAAATAGAATCTTGCATTAGGTGCCACTGCTTGTTTGTTCATCACGTGAGCAAGCACCTAGAACTTGAATTTAATTTGGTGGTCGTTGAAATTAACCAATGTCCATAAATTGGAATGCCTTGAAGGCTGGGTTTTCTTGAGGACGATGCAACTTAATGATGCGATTAAGTGGGACACCACCTTCGCGGTGATCAATGTTATAAAAGCTGGTCTGCCAGATGTTGTATTTCTCGTGAATACGTTGTGCTGCGCTGTTTGAATGTTCATCGCTGTCTGCGACTTCTTTAGGGTGTGGCCAATGCAATGAGCAGATTGCCTTATTCATCACATATTTATTTTTATTGAGGAATAAGCGGATACCTAAGTCGACATCTTCTCCGCCCCAAGTGTTGAATGACTCATCAAACAAGCCCGCTTTGAGTAACTCATCTCTTTCTGCAGACACATGACAGGTCCAAAATAGATCGAACGGTGCAGGCCATTTACTCAAGTCTTCACCCATAATCTTGTATTGATCATGGCGAATATCGTAAGCACCGTTTTTCTTTAGATGCATCAGTGTTTTATCTACATCTTTGCTATTGAGATGGGGTTTAAGTGCTTCTAGTTCTTCGGTACCTACATCAAAGCCATACACGTAGCCAACTATGGTGATCGGCGTATCTGCTTTTTCATGGGCTTTTAAGTGTTCTTCTAGCGTGATGCTTGAAAGCAATACACCCGTATCGATATAAATAATGTATTTTCCATCAGCAATCATAGTGCCAACATTACGTGCTTTACCAGCGCGAAAACCTTTATCTGGTTGCCAAAAATATTGTAAATCCAGTTCTGATTTATATCTTTCAATAACACTCTCGGTATTGTCTTGGCCGCCATCATTCACAACGATGACTTCAAATTGATCTTTATCGAGTGTTTGTGAAACTAATGAGTCAAGTGTATAAGCCAATAAATCTTCTCGATTATAAGTCGGGATAACCACACTGATCTTTTTCATTTTATTCCCTTCAATATTTAACGTTCTGTTTGATAACGTGTTTATATCGTTACAATAAAATATGTGCAAGGTCTCATATTTAATATTTTTTCATTGAAAGTAACTTGATTGCTATTTTTTTGTTTAAAAAACAAGCACTTGAATAAGGTGATTTTTATTCCAAAAAATTAATGTAATTATGGATTTTTTACATGAAAAAGAAATTTATAATCAATAATTTATATTATTTTAATGATATAAATCATTATATCGGGTTGAAAAATGCCCAATATTTATTTTATAGATTACTATTTAATTTAAATAATGATGAGGTTGCGAAGTGTATTTATATTTGTTGGTGTTGTTTTTTGATGAGATATTATCTTTAATAAAGACGAAGAGGTTATTTATTGAACAGATTATAGGCTGTGTATGATGCTATTTTTAGTAAAAGTGTAATTTTCTTAATATTAATAAAGTTCAACATACCTATATTCTACTGTTATATTTTTCATATTAAGATGCTTGAGAAATAATAGCCTTGTCACATTGAAGCACTAAACAACTTCATAAGTGGTTTTGGGAATATTTTTCTGAGTCACCTTACTTGGGAAAAATGAGAACACTTTTTCAGGTGCACTTTCATTCAAACGTTGGGTCACGTTGCCATGAAGGAAACCGGTTTTATCTTTTGCTACTCCAGCATCCTCTAATGGCAGTTTCAATGCCAATCCATCCTTTCCACTTTCAGCAAATACGATGTCGTTTAAATCTAGCCAAATCATATAAGGGCTATAAATCGACTGATAAAAATAAGTGTTGGAGATTTGGTTTGCCATATTGATGAACCAAGTCCTGCTCTCGTTTGGTTTATCTGACGTTGAGTCTGTATTAAGGCCAATAGGTCTTGATACGTTGTGCATTACGCTAGCAACCCCAGCAAGTGCGGTGTCATTGTCGCAGTCTCGCTGTAAATGGCGAGTGTAGTAAGAGGCTCTAACAAACCGATCTATCGAGTTGCTTGTACCCGGTAGGTTTATCGGCCACTTTTGCACAGATTTGTATTCATTGGTGAGTCGCCAATAGTTGTTAATTTCAATTTGCTTTGAAAAATCGGGCTCATTTGTCATCACACAAATTTCGCGAATATCGTAATAGTGATAATTAGGAATATCACAATCAGGTACAGCATTGGAGCTGATATGCAGTTTGCCGTCTATATACTCAAAAATGGCCACTTTACCGCTTTTGTCTGCAACAGCTAGGTGGCATAGAGCTTCTTTGTTGGAAGAAGGCAACACACAGCCCTGAACATAGACTTGCTGCATCGCTTCAATAGCACTTTCAACCGAATCACAAATATCCAAAATAAACTGAGCCCAAATGCTCACGCAAATTGGCTTTTTGTTTATAGGTTGGTTTTCAAGTTTTGGGTATTGAGCGTCGGTAAACCAAAGCAAATTAGCGACTAACCCTTTTTCATTTATTCCATCACTTACTGTTCCCGTAAGGACAGAATCTATTTCATCAACATAGGCAGAAGTCACAGCCGAACGATACTTAGATGTCCAACCCCATGAATGGTTAGGGCAGGAGTTGTTTCTTTTCAGTTCACTAGGAAACACCCATAGGTCAGGCTTTAGAGATTCATACCAATCCAGTGTTCTGCCAGAAAATACCCCATTTTCGGTGATATGGCTGATCCGTGTGCACATGATGGTTTCCTGTGTTTACCTAAGTGAAAAGTTCTCTACTCACTTTAGAAAAGGTAAGAGTAAATGGCTATTACACGGGGTTACACAAAGGTTGGCTGCAGCAAGAATTCAAAGAGCAGACATGGAAGAGGTCTACTCTTTGAGTTATTTAGCTTTGCTATCTACTTCAGGAAAGTGATCCCACCTCTTTTCTTGTAAACCCAGATGCCTAGCTTGCTTCAATGATTGAGATCTTAATGATGTTGAGGTCTTCTACTTTTCTAGTTTTTCAAATCCCCAATATCCCTTAATTGGCAATGGATAACCTTTGTCTACTTTAGAGCACCATTCATCCGAGTAGCGAATATAATGGTTTCCCTTAAACATATAAGTTTTGCCATTTGGTAATATAGCAATAGCATCTATACCCGATTTAAACTCCTCGGGTAAATTCTCCCCCCAATTCCCAGCGATTTTTTTTGGGTAGCCATCATCAACTTTGGTCGCATATTCATCCGAATATCTGTAGTAACAATCGCCTTTAAACACGTAAGTTTTACTGTTCTTTAAAGTGACCATTGCATCAAAACCTTCTAATTTTAACTCAGGTGCAATGTTTCCCCAGTAATCAGCGATGGCTCTAGGAAAGCCCTCATCAATCTTATCGGCGTTTTCATCAGAATATCTCAGATAGTGCTCTTCTTTTGTAATGTAAGTTTTACCATTCGGTAAGGTTGCCATTGAATCAAACCCTTTAACAAATGCACCAGCTAGTTCAGAAAAGCCCCAGTTATCAACAAGCTCTTTAGGGTAACCTTCATCTATTTTACTTACCTTGTCATCTGAGTATCTGACATACCACTTACCTTTTGTAATATAGGTCTTGCCATTTGGAAGTGTGTTAATTGAATTGATACCTGAGTTAAAAAAATCTGCGAAGTTCATATTAAGTCCTTTGTTTAATTGCCTTTGACTGACTTGGTTGAGCACCAGTTTACCCACCGAGTTGAGAATGGCGATTACACGGTATTACACAGGCTCATGACTTAGGGGGTATCAACCTCTCTAGTATTAGCGTCAGTTTTGAAGTGGCTTGAATTGCCTGAAACTATGGTCTACCAAAACTTCATCGCTGAACCCTTTATATTCACAATACGCCAGCAAAAGTGCCTCTCTTTCCACCCATTGGTTGAATTGAGTTACCGTTGTTCCTAGCGACTGAAGAATGCTGCTGACTTGTTCAAAGTTTGGGGTTCCTTGTTCATCAATACACTGCCATTCGGTGGCTATTTTTTTAAATGCGGGTTGAATCCATGGTTGGCTACTAAGCCCAAGTTGTTTGGCCTGTGCTAGTGCAGCCCCTCTTAGTTTATTGTCTGTTTCTGCCTCCTTTTCTAGGTGCGCTTGAACATCAAACAGATTTGCCGCTTTGGCTTGTTGCTCATTTTCCACATCATTGATCAGCGTTTGCCATGCATCGTTTTCATTAAATGTGTATTCAACCTGCTTGGCTGGAAGTGTTGTTGTGTCTATGGCTTCCAGCTTTTTAACGAGACTGAGCGCATCTTGCTGTTTCTGCGAAATGACGTTATTTCCTAAAAAGTGCTTGAGAGCTTCGAGCTGTTTTTCAGTGAGTAGAGGTTGGGCAAATTGGTAAAGTGCCTCTGGTGTTCGATGGGGGTACCAGAGCGATTTCAGTTGTTTTTCGATCGCTTGAGCGTGCTCTTGTGAGAGCAAATCGTGCTTATGGGCGCGTTGTAAATCTTGTCGTAAGTCGACTATGGCTCTGGATATCGGTTGATACCCCAAATGAGCCGGTGCGTGGATGAGCGCGACTTCATCGTCGTCTTCTAGCTGACCGGAAGTAAACTGCTGATAGATTTCACCGACACCTATCATGCCGAAAGAATCCAGTTCTGCTGCCCTTAATGCTCCCATACTTGAGCTGCCATAAACGTGAATACCTCGAGACATCGCATATAAAATTTCTTTGTGCCACACCGCAGGTACACGCTCAAAAAAACCATCGATCAAAGCGATAATTTTAGTTTCTTCCTGAACGGCGATATAAATATCCCCTTGTTTTGCTGGCGGTCTAATATCGGCATCTGGAAGGTGATGTTTGATGTCATCTATAGAGATGGAAGGTCCCGCAAATACAATGATGCTCATGGTGTTTGCCCTTTGAATTCTTGCATAACGCTTTGCCCTCGCAGGTCAAATACATACCCCGGTACCTCGTGCAGCCCTTCAAGACCGGGGGCAATAACGCGAACCACTGGGATTTCAAATTCTGGTTTGGTGAGATCGACAGCAATGGGATTAGGGAGGGCTTGCTGCTCCAACTGAGCACAGAGTAAAACCAAATCCTCTTCGAGCGTATTGTTGTCCCAGCTATCAATGGTGTCAAAATTGATATATGAAGGCGCACTCATTATTTCGTCGCGAATATAGCGCTGTTTTTCGAGTTGTTGTCGAGACTCGTATTTGTTCAAGCTGATGTCATCGCGTGACCCTGAAATTAGGGTTAAACGAGATTGAATGGCTTCGGTTATGGCTCGCATGATGGCGACGTGTTTGTCAGGGTGTGTTCCTGAGCCTGATATGGCGTAAAGGGGACGATACTGATTTTCATGTTCGTTGATGATCATACAAAAGAAGGTGGGTGTGCCAATGTTGGACGTCACGTCCCAAACACCGATCATGACACCTGCTTGATCGATTTGCTCTAAAAGCGCTCGAATGGTTGGGTCACTAATGGTCGAGGTATCGACTTTCTTTTTTGCTTGATGCGTTTTGGGTAACAGAGACCATAAGGCGAGTGCATCGCGCTCAATCACTTCACAAAGTGCGTGGCAGGTGGCTTCTTCAATGGTATTTCCAGATGCCAGCCCATTGGTACTGAGCTGAAAACAGCCACTCCCTTGCGGTAATGGGAGAGTAAAATCGCAATGCACCAGATCGTAGGGCACAAATTGACCGCGTTTTGATTGAATCTGTCTGCCTTGAATCCAAACCCGCCTAGAATCTGAGCAAAACGAACTCACGTCCATTTTAGGTAGAGTGCGGATGTCCACCACTTCATTGCTCTTAGCCAATTCGTTATAGCTGGTAAAATGAACGGGAAGATTTATGTTTTCAGCGTGGTAAGTCTCTATCGCTTCCATCGCCGCAGACGCTTTTGCGGCTGCTAGTGAAACGCCTTTGCCTTGAGATACGGCGACGGCTTTTGCATTGGGTCGACAAGCGGTGACAACAGGAATACCGATGTCATCCAGCCCGGTGACATTGGCAAGTCGGGTAATGCCCATAGCAGAGAAGAGCGGACGAATCCGCTCCAATGTTTGCTCGGGACTGACGGTACGGTGGGTGCCAATCCGATATGTTTTCATGAATCAGCCACTCAATCAGGACTTGAATGTTCTAAGGTTTGCAACATAGCAAGCCGCAGCGGAGCCACCATCAACTTGTTGATTGTTGACTAAATCATCTGGGTTAATTGCTCCAGATTGAGCGCGTGTTTGCCCATAGTAGGATTCTAAATACGCCGTAGTGTCTTCAATCACGTCTTTGGAAAAATCATGTGTTTTAGATAACTCATGTTTATCTAACACGCATGCTGGAATGTAGCTTATGCAGTAGCTGTATGCGTTGTAAGGGGTGCGCACTTTTTCAGGATGTTTGTAGAATGCGATATATAAGTTGTCTTCATTAGGTGATTGAGCGAGCTGATAAAGCTTATTGTAGGGAACATCTCTCACTCCTTTCAAAGATGAATCACACAGTTCCTTATCACGTTTCAGCTTGTCAGCTTCAGAACTTTCGAGCAAATCTAAACGATTAAGAGTGATGCGGCGAAGGTCAATGAAATAACCCGGCTTTTTTTCAACATCCGACTCACCTTGCAATTTCAAATTCCAATCAATGACTTTGGTAATGGTTGGACCCGTTAAATTGGTTGGAAAGCTTTTATCATCTTTATCGCAAAAGAAGTATTTTCTTTTACCTTCGGTTTTCGTTATGGACTCAACAATGAGCTCTTTCTTTGTATAGTCTTCATAATTCAAATGCGCGATTTTTCCGTTAGAACGTAATATGAAAATATCACTCATGGACTCGATGGCGGTTTTTTCTGGTGTATCTGACATAGTGTTTCCTTTTACTACTTAAATAAATTGATGTGATTTAGACAGAACGGACAGCTCCATAAGGTATGTGCGTCGATTATCTCTACTGGAATGAGCGAGATTTTCGAGGCAGCTTTCAATGTCACTTGGTAATTGTGCTTGGTGCTGGTTTAACAAGCAGGTTGCTAGCATTGATATATCTGGTGAGCATTCATTAGCAACACTGTCGTCGACTAGACAAATAGCCATTGCATGAAGGTGAGAAAGCCAAAGGAACGGGAATTGAGTCGAGGGGGTGTTCCATATATTTAAACACTGACCGAGATATGTATTGGAAAGGCTAATATCTCCTTCTCTGTAGCTGCACCATGATAGGTTTGCGAGAGCAGCGGCGACGTAGTCGTGCATTGATGCGCTCTGGGATAAGCTCAGCGAATGGGAAGCGAACTCGCGTGTTTTCTGAGTATTTCCCATCAACCGATAAGCAACGGCTAGATAGGTGTAACACCGAGTTTGAAGAACTTTATCGTGCAGGCGCTCTGCGTACTTTAATGCCTCTTCCAGATAGACCAAAGCAGGTTCAATGTCTTGAAGGTGGCACAAACAAAAACCACGGTTAAATAGAGCATTGGCAATAAGGGGTTCATGCCCACTCAGCTTGGCGGCTTCTAATCCTTTTTGCGCTATCTCTAATTGGTTTTTATCGAGAACGTATCGCTGTGTGCGTAGGTAAAAGAGAAGTAAGTTGTTGTAGTGCGCCGATATCTGCTCATGGTCCGACAACGCTAACACGATAGGTTCTACCTCTGAGTGGATAGCGTGCATGTTCTCGGTGTTTCCTAGCCAATACTGAACATATAATTCGGCATTTTTCAGATCCAGCCAGGTTTGCCACCATTCCGATTGAGTTGGTTCTGGAGAATGTTCGAGTTGCTGGAGCGTAATTTTTGCTCTCTGGTAGTAGTCCAATGCTTGTTGGTGTTCGTTGACGACTTCGTGGGTTTTCCCTTGCGCAAGCTGAGTTTTGGCTAGTGCTAAATGGTGATGATTGATCTGATAGATAACGGATAAATCGTCAAAAATCTCACGTGACTCTGTGTGTTGCCCATCGAGCACTAAGTTGGATGCATAGCCTTCCAATATCCTGACTTTAAGCTGAGCTTGCTCCTGAGTTTCGTCGCAGGAGAGACAGAGAGGCAGTGCCGTTTGGTACAACGTGATGGCGTCTTCAACGGCGTAAATGGCGGAGGCGCCCTCAGCCGCTTTTTCGTACCACCAGCTTGCCTCAAAGTGTTTTTCGGCTCGATTAAAGTGCAGGGCAATTTGATGGCTAACCAATCTGTCTGGTTTTTCGAATAATGAAGCCATGCCGCGTGCAACTTGTAAGTGCATATCGGGACGGGTTTGTGCTGGTATGGTGTCGTAACTCACTTCTTGAATTAAGGCGTGTTTAAAAAGGTATCGATCACCCTCTACATTCCTTTGTTGAATAATGATTTGATTTTCGAGAAGTGCTTCAAGATCGTTTTGGACTTGAAGGCGACTTAGTAAAGATACCTCTGTGAGTATCTGATAATCAAACTCTCGTCCCAGTGTTGCGGCGAGTTGCAGTGTGTCCTTAGCGTAGGTCAGCCCATCAATTTTGTTTTGAATCGACTCCCGCAGTGTCAGCGGGATTTGGTGCGTTTTTTCTGTATCTTTAAAAGAGACTTTTCCATCAATGACATGAGTTAATTCGTGTTTCTTTAGCATTTGTACCAGCTCTTCGATAAAAAGCGGTACGCCATCCGTCCGAGTGAGAAGAACTTGGTTTACCTCTTCAGACACTAGCGCGCCATCAAAGAGGGTAGATATGAATTGGTGAGTATCCGATGACTGCAGTGGTGCTAATTGCATCGAAGTGATGTCGCATTCCTCTAGACATTCTTGAAGTGGAGAACGCGATGTCATGAGCAATGTTTTATCTGTGCCAGCATTTTGTGCGATGAGATAATGGATAAATTCTAACGTCATTGGATCTGCCCAATGCGTGTCCTCAACTACATAAAGGGTGGCCTCTGGATTTGACTGTTGCAGAAGACAGTTGAGACCTTCAAACAGCAGCGCTTTGTGTACGGATGGGTCGATGTTTGAGAGCGTCTTTTTTTGGGAAGACTCTATGCTTAACCAAGCAAAAAGCAGCGTAGTAATTTCGTCTTTTTGTCCTGTTACTTTCCCTTTCTCAATCAACTCGGTCAGCCGCTCACCACTATCTCGGTTATGCCTGAACAATGTGTGCTTGAGAAAAGCCAAAATGGGAAACAGAGCATTGGATTGGTGTTCCGGCAAGCACTGAAAAATCAAGTGGGGTCGATTTTGGTGAAACTCATGAACTAACCTTGATTTCCCGATTCCCGCCTCTCCTTGAAGGTGAATAGCTGGTGTTGTTTGGCTAGTGGTGAGTGCGTTTAGCTGGCTCACTTCCGATGATCGACCAACCATGGAACGTTGGTTACGCGTGCCTCGAAGGAATCCAAATGCCTCGAGAATCCGTTCAGATTTCAGTGCGACATGCGCTATGTTTTCAGACGCTGTGGTCGTCTCTTCAAAATGATAAAAAGATTGCAGTAAGGTTTCGCTATCGCTAGAACAGAGAATGCTTCTGTCTTCTGCTAATCGCACCAAATCAGTGACAATATGGTTCGAGAGTCCATCAGGCACTTGATTATTTCTAACCAAATATTGATCGCTATGAATGGCTAGATGAAACTGGAATCGATACCCGTATTGCTGCCGAATGTAAGAATCTTGCTGATTGGCTAGGCTGATGATCTCCAGTGCAGTACGCGCCGCAAATCGCGTGTCATTGTCGCTGGCAACTGGGTAGCCAAAATAGAAAAGGGACAAATCGCTTAAGTTGCCAACGTGAAACCCACCGTATCGCTTGGCAATATCAATGCATTTATTGCGCGTTGATTGGAATACGGCCTCAATGATGTCGGCGTGTTCCGATTTATCCTCGATGCTTACAGCGCCAATACGCAATGCGAGTGAAGCTATCTGTTTTTTGTGCGAAGAATCGACATGGACTACTGGAAAGTATGTCGAGTCATCTTGCCTTAGCGCAACGGTTATCTCTTCACTTGGCTCGTTCTTTTGAATAGGGCAGCTTTGAATGAGATTGGTCTGAATTCGACCGACCAAATTGCTGACGATCATACTATCGAGTTGGCTGTAAGTTTCTTCTGCGCTTACGGTTCGTTCATTGACTCGTTTTTGTAAAACTTGCCGCAGCAAACTCCCAAGAGGATGAGACAACAATTCCTTAGGCACAGGAATTGGCGTATCGCTTAGGTGTTGGTGGTAAGTCTCGGCAATGCCTCCCCCTTTTACGGCTGGTGAGCCCGTCAGGCATTCAATGAAGACCAAGCCCCACATATAGAGATCCGAACTAAAGGTAACGGCTTCTCCCCTCAACTGTTCCGGCGCACAATAGGTTGGTGTGCCCAGTGTTTCTTGGTCTAACGTGAGCGTTTGGTAACTGGATGTTCTATTTTCAAACGCTTGCGTACTGATGCCAAAATCGAGCAATTTGGCATGAAGCTTGGCGCCGTTGTGAGACAGCATGATATTTGAAGGCTTGATATCGCGATGGATAACGCCACATTGATGCGCATGAACAAGGGCATCTAAAACCTGAAGCATGATAGAGCGGGTGCTTTCGACATCAAGTGCACCGCAGGTATGAAGGTGTTCGTTCAGCGGTGTACCTTCCACATATTCAAACACACTATAGATACAGCTTGTCGCGACGCTTCCCTTATCCAAAAGCCGCACAATATTGGGGTGGCTAAATTGGCTAACAAACTGGCTCTCGCGATCAAAGCGCGCGATTTCTCGTTGTCTTTTTTGTTCGTTGAACCCCGTGTCTAGTTGCAAGAATTTTATCGCAACGTTTTGCTTGGTATTCAAATATTTGGCTTTATAGACGGAGCCAAAACCGCCTTCGCCAATCTTGTGTTCTAATTCGTACCCTTTTGCAGACAACGCCTGCCGGATTTCTAGATTAGGTAACATAACGGGGCATATCGGCTTGGCTTTCGAGTTTGCGATTGTGGGTTAGCTTTCATTCTTTCCGCCTTTAACGATCTCTATATTGGCGGTATTTAAACGAACTTCGCCTCCCTGAAGTTGTAAGATTTGGCAGGCATCTATGCCGCTAAAGCTGGCTGTATCTCTTAAGCGAGTGCGCAATCGATGAAGGCGTATTCGGGTATTTTCAGGCTCGATACCGAGTGAATTGGAGAGCTCATTCAAATTCACCCATCCGCAATGAGCAGGTTCATACCCTAGTGCGCGATCAGAATTAGATTGTCTAGCCAAACAAAGGAACAAATAGAGTTGGTTGTATAGACGGTGCCCGCCAATGGTTGCCGTGTGTTCAGAATCATTAATGGATAACTGGATTTCTTCTTCATCACTGGAAACATTTATGTGGAACGTCAAATCTTCAATGGTTCGCACCACCGGACGGTTCTGGCAGGTTTTTTCTTCTATGCGGTTGGTTTGAAGTGTGTATTCTCCACCATCAATGTGAATGGTGTCGCCATCATAAACTTTGGTGCTTTCCCAGTTGTCGTCAACCAATGTTTCTAGATACCAAATCCCATTTTCAAAGTAGAGGGAAAACTGTTTGGAGAGCTTGGTGAACGGCTTATTCAAGCAAATGGAAGGAAGAGACTTGGAATTAATCAGCATATCACTTGGTTCATCGCTCGATACCAATGTGAAAGTATCACCAGCCTTTGAAGATAAAGCGATCTGATCGTTTTTCTGTAGAGCGACGGTTTGGTCTTTCGCGATTCTTTTACGGTTTACCCAAACACCATTTGTGCTTTTATCTTGAATGTACCAACCGTTTTCTTGCCAAAACATGACGGCATGTATTCGAGATATATCGTTTCGTGATAATGGCGTATGGCAATCTTTTGAACGACCAATCGTGTGATACTGCCTTAAATAGATACTGTCACCCGAAGATGAATTCAGTATCCCCCCATGAAAATAGACGCTTTCTGATAATGGAGAGGCTGATGCACTATCGGATGTAGATGGTTTCTGATCGAATGATTGAGCTTTATGATTGATCGACATGAGTATGTATCCAGACAGTATCTTATGAATTTATATCGATTCAGTTTTATAAGGATAATACGCATATAGTTTTATTAATGACAACGGTTATTAGTACGTAGTGTAACCATTTGCAAAAATAATGAGTGCCGTTTCACGGTATTACAGACCAACACGAACGAGAGATCAGGAATAAAAAAATAAGGCCAGTATAAAAATACTGACCTTATGAATAATGTTCTTTAACGCAGAAGCTAAGAAGCTTATCTCATGGTAACAAACTCTTCCGAGCCCGTTGGGTGGATAGCCACCACGCTGTCGAAGTCTTCTTTGGTTGCGCCCATCTTCATGGCGACACCAAAGCCTTGAATCATTTCGTCTACTGCGAAACCAATACCGTGTAAGCCAACCACTTTTTCATCATCGCCTGCACAAACCAATTTCATTTTGCAAGGTTGACGATGCTGAGTAACCGCGGTGTACATAGCCGTGAAGCCCGAAGTGTACACTTTAACGTTCTCTTCGCCGTATTGATCAATGGCTTCTTTCTCGGTTAAGCCAATGGTGCCAATTGGTGGATGGCTGAATACCACGGTAGGCACGAGGTTGTAATCCATTTTTGCGTTTGGCTTGTTGTTGAACAAACGCTCAGACAACTGGCGACCTGCTTTAACCGCTACAGGTGTTAGCTCGATACCGCCTTCCATGATGTCGCCTACACAGTAAATACCATCAACGTTGGTTTGCTGGTATTCGTCTACTTTGATGTAGCCGTAATCGGTGGTTTCAACACCTGTTGAAGCAAGGTTGATAGCATCAGTAGCAGGGTGACGACCGATCGCCCAGATTAGGGTGTCGACATTTTGGCTACGACCGCTTTCGAAATGCAGCGTTAGGCTGCCATCGTCTTCTTTCACGACTTCTTTTGGAACTGAATTCGTATGAAGTGTTGGACCTTCTGCTTCCATCACTTCCATTAGCGTTTCAACGATAAGCGGGTCAAAGCTGCGAAGTGGTGACTCTTTACGTACAAACAGATGCGTTTCAGTACCCAATGCGTTCAATACGCCTGCGATTTCAACGGCAATGTAGCCTGCACCCACAACCGCTACGCGTTTTGGTTGTTCTTCAAGGTCGAAAAAGCCATTGGAGTCGATGCCGTATTCAGCGCCAGGAATGTTAGGGATAGTCGGGCGGCCGCCTACTGCAATAAGAATGTGGTCTGCGGTGTAATGCTCGCCGTTCACTTCTACTGTTTTCGCATCAACAAACTTAGCAAAGCCTTTAATCACATTGACTTTGTTGTTGCCCAATACGCGGTCGTAAGACTGATGAATACGGCCAATGTAAGCTTGACGGTTTTCAACCAGCTTACTCCAATTAAACCCTTTTACATCAACATCGAAGCCATAGTCTTCAGCATACAGATTCATTGCTTCTGCGACTTGAGCGCCATGCCACATCACTTTCTTTGGAACGCAACCTACGTTTACGCACGTACCGCCAAGATCTTGAGCTTCAATGAGCGCGACTTTGGCACCATACATCGATGCACGGTTTGCTGAGGCAATGCCGCCGCTGCCGCCGCCGATGCAAATATAATCAAAATGTGTTGCCATGACTTTCTCCGATTATTGTTTCATTTATTATTGGGTTGCGCTCTGAATGATTCGTTCAAGCTTATTCTGGAACGATCCATTCCACCTTAAAGTGACCCGTTACTGGCGCAATTACTTCCTTTAAATATGGAAGAATTTCTTTCATTTGGCTTTCTAGCTTCCATGGCGGGTTGATCACAATCATCCCAGAAGCGGTCATGCCGCGCTCATTAGTATCGGCAGAGACGCCCAGTTCTATTTGTAATATCTTTCTAATTCCGAGTTTTTCAAGCCCTGAGAGCATGTCATCGATATCGTGACGGTTTACCACTGGGTACCAGATCGCATAAACACCAGTCGCCCAACGTTTATGAGATTGGGCAATGGCATTCACGACATCGCGGTATTCGTGTACTAATTCATAAGGCGGATCAATCAAAACAAGACCGCGTCGCTCTTTCGGTGGCAAGCTTGCTTTTAAACGTTGAAACCCGTCTTCTTTGTAAATGCTGACTTGGCGATCACGATGAAACTCTTGTTCCAAAAGAGGGTGATCGCTCGGATGAAGCTCGGTTAACACCATTCTGTCTTGCTTGCGAATATGAGCACGCGCGACACGAGGTGAACCAGGGTAGTAACGTAAACTGCTATCCTGATTCAAAGACTGGACGGCTTCAAGGTAAGTTTGTATTTCTTCCGGCAGGTTGTTTGCTTGCCATAAGCGAGCGATACCTTGTTTGTATTCGCCCGTTTTTTCGGACCATTCGTGCGTTAAGTCGTAGCGACCCACACCAGAATGCGTATCGTGATACACGTAAGGTTTTTCTTTTTGATTCAATGCGTTCAGTATTAAAGACTGAACAATATGTTTCAGTACATCGGCATGGTTGCCTGCATGGAAGCTGTGACGGTAACTTAACAAAATAGTCTCTTACAAGTTTGAATTGGCGAGCGCAAGAGGCTCATTATATCAAAGGCAGGGTTCACTGTGTGAGCCTTGCTGACGTTGGCTATTGAAAAATCCCGTCCCGACCTACATTTAGTAAAGGACAAAATGATAAAAGGAATGAAAAATGTCTAACCCATTACTGACGTTTACTGATCTTCCCCCGTTTTCCGACATTAAGCCAGAGCACGTAAAACCTGCCGTTGAGCAAGCGATTGATGCGTGTCGTGCCAAAGTGGATGAAGTGGTCGCAAACAATGCGACACCAAGCTGGAACAGCGTATGTGCACCATTAGCGGAAGTGGATGACAAACTAAACCAGATTTGGTCTCCAGTGAGTCACTTGAACTCGGTAAAGAACAGCAACGAGCTGCGCGAAGCGTATGAAAGCTGCCTTCCATTGCTGTCTGAGTACGGCACTTGGGTTGGACAACACAAAGGTTTGTACGACGCGTACAAAGCAATAAAAGCTTCAGATGAATTTGGTACTTTGTCTCAGGCGCAGAAGAAAAGCATTATTGATGCGCTGCGTGACTTTGATTTGTCGGGTATTGGCTTACCAGCAGACGAGCAACATCGCTACGGTGAAATCAGCAAGCGCATGTCGGAATTGAGCTCTCAGTTTTCGAACAATGTGCTGGACGCTACCATGGGGTGGTCGAAGCAGGTTACCGATGAAAAAGAGCTGGCTGGCATGCCCGAATCGGCATTGGCGGCAGCAAAAGCTGCAGCAGAAGCCAAAGAGCTGGATGGTTGGTTGCTGACACTGGATATCCCTTCTTACCTTCCAATTCTGACTTACTGTGATAACCAAGCCCTGCGTAAAGAGCTGTACGAAGCCTACGTGACTCGCGCTTCTGATCGCGGCCCTAATGCGGGCAAGTGGGATAACACTGAACTGATCACAGAGCAGTTGAAACTGCGTCATGAAATTGCCCGTTTACTCGGCTTTAGTGCGTTCAGTGAAAAATCACTGGCGACAAAAATGGCTGAAAACCCACAGCAAGTGCTGGGCTTTTTAAACGAGTTGGCGGTGAAAGCCAAACCACAAGGTGAGCGTGAAGTTCAAGAACTGCGTGATTTTGCAGAGCAAGAGTTTGGCGTTTCTGAGCTGAATCTTTGGGACATCGCTTACTACAGCGAGAAACAAAAGCAGCATCTATTCCAGATTTCTGACGAAGAGCTGCGCCCGTACTTCCCTGAAGATAAAGCGGTATCTGGTCTATTTGAAGTCTTGGATCGCGTGTTTGGCATGAAAGTGACCGAGCGTGAAGGGGTAGACGTATGGCATGAGTCGGTGAAGTTTTACGACATCGTAGACAGCAATGGCACATTGCGCGGCAGTTTCTACCTAGACTTGTACGCTCGCGAGCACAAGCGTGGCGGCGCGTGGATGGACGAATGTCGTGTGCGTCGTACTAACGCCGATGGTGAATTGCAAACCCCAGTGGCTTACTTGGTGTGTAACTTCAACAAGCCAGTGGGCGATAAGCCAGCACTATTCACTCACGATGAAGTTGTTACCTTGTTCCACGAAACAGGTCACGGTATTCACCACATGCTGACGCAAATCGATGTATCGGCGGTATCGGGCATCAACGGTGTACCTTGGGATGCCGTCGAACTGCCAAGCCAGTTCCTAGAAAACTGGTGTTGGGAAGAAGAAGCGCTGGCGTTTATCTCGGGTCATTACGAAACGGGCGAACCGCTTCCAAAAGCCATGTTGGATAAAATGCTGGCAGCGAAAAACTTCCAATCCGCGATGTTTATTCTTCGCCAATTAGAGCTTGGCCTGTTCGATTTCACGCTTCACACCGAATACGATCCAGACATTGGTGCTCGTGTATTAGAAACGTTGGCGCAAGTGAAAGAGAAAGTTGCGGTATTGCCAAGCGTTGAGTGGAACCGTTTCTCTCATAGCTTCAGCCATATTTTCGCGGGTGGCTACAGTGCAGGTTACTACAGCTACTTATGGGCGGAAGTGTTGTCTTCAGATGCGTACTCACGTTTCGAAGATGAAGGTATTTTCAATGAAGATACCGGACGTTCATTCCTGAATAACATTCTGGAAATGGGTGGCAGTGAAGAGCCAATGGAATTGTTTAAGCGTTTCCGTGGTCGCGAGCCTGAAATCGATGCCTTGCTACGTCACTCTGGTATTACGGCATAATTGCTCTGCCTGACTTAGATTTGTAAAAACCACCTTCGGGTGGTTTTTTTATGGGTTCACGTTTCTATTGATGGGATTTTGCAGAGAAATCAGAGTCTCTGTGGACTGAACTTCATCGATGGCTTGAAGTTTGTCTATCAGCACAAATTGCAGCTCTTCGATCGATTTACACATTAGCTTTACAAAAATGTTGTACGCTCCCGTGGTGTAATAGGCTTCGACCACTTCATCTAAAGCATTCAGTTTTTCTAGAGCAGAATGGTAATCGCGCGCCGCATTGAGGTTGATTCCGATAAAACAGCAGACGTCGTACCCCAGTTTTTTTGTATTGACGATCACTTCCGTACCTTCAATCACATCCGCCGCTTTCATTTTTTCGATGCGCACGTGAATAGTGGCTGGGCTGACGTTGAACTGCTTTGCCATTTCTGCATAAGGGGTTCTGGCGTCTTCCATTAGCGCTTTAAGAATTTCGCGGTCCAGATCATCAAGACGTGCTGTGGCGGTTTGCATACTTGTTTCCTTTGCTCAACCCCGATAGATGGAGGGTGTAAGCCTCTGATTCATTGACTACATCCTATCTTGCAAACTCATGCTTCACAACAGCTCTTGAGGTCATCATCTGATATACTCACTGAAATTGAATGGATATAGAGAGAGCGTACCGAGTGCGGATTGTTGGGGTAATACTAACGCTCATGTTGAGCTTTGCCTTACAGGCGAGCGAGAACGTATTGGTGGTGCATTCATACCATCAAGGCTTTTTCTGGACGGACAACTTTCAAGAAGGTCTGGCTCAGCGTCTCGACACACACCAAATCCCAAATCGCGTGTTCTACCTCGATTCTAAGCGCTTACAAACGCCGGAATATTTTGCCCAATTAGAAAACTTATTCAAAACCAAGCTAGAACAAGAGTCTTTCAAAGCCATCATCGTGAGTGATAATAACGCGCTTAACATGATGCAAAACCTGCATGAATACGTCGGTGACACGCCCGTTATCTTTGGCGGCATCAACAATTATTCACCTAAACTTCATCAAGATCTGAATGCCACGGGCATTTCCGAAAACATTGACCTTCATAACAACATTCGCTTGATCAAGAAGTTACAGCCGAATGTTGAGCGCGTTGTCGTGCTTACTGATTATTCAGTAACAGGGGAGGCAGCCAGAGCCCAGATCGCCAAATACCTGAATGAGAACCCAGAAGACCGATCACTGGTGGAAAATGTTGTTCCAGAGTCATTTGATAAACTGCTGGATATTGCCTCTAGCTTAAATGCAGAAAACAGCATCCTATTCTGGATTTATTTTCGGGATAAACAGGGCAACGTAATTGAGGACGTGTCGTGGAAAACTCTCAATGAGCGAGCGAATGCCCCTGTGTATATGGCTTACAACGCGGGTCTTGGGTTGGGCAGCGTCGGTGGTTTTATGCAAGATGGGTTTGCCAATGGCTCTGCGGTCGGAGAGCTGCTTGTTAAAGTGTTGAACCAGAAGGAAGGGGAGCCAATGCCTGCCCCTCGTCCTATTCGCACCCATTTAAAATTGGATTATCAGGTGTTGCAACAGTGGGGCATGAAAGACTCAGCAGTGCTTGCGGATACCATACTGAACAAACCAGAGCCTTACTTTGTGCAGTACGCCCGCGAGATAAAAGTGCTCTCAATGGCTGTCTTTATTCTATTGGTCGTTATTGGCTCGCTGCTTTATTACATGAAGCGCCTTAAACAGAGTGAAACACAAGCCAAGCAAAGCCAAGTTTTGCTGGAATCCATATTTGACCAAAGCTATCAATACATCGGCATAGTGGATCAGTTTGGAAAATTGGTATCGAGCAACAACAAACTCCAAGATTTACTGTATGTGAAAGGGGCGCAGTATGGTCGTCCCATTTGGCAATATCGCGGGTGGTGTGACGAGTCAAAGAAAATCTTCAAAGAATACCTTGAGCAGATAGGGCAAGAAGACTCCGTTCGATTTGAAGCAGAGCTGGTTCGCCAGCATTACGGATTAAGCGTTCTGGATGTTGCGATTAAGCCTCTGCCTCATGAGTTTGGTGAGCAATGCCATTTCCTTTTAGAAGCGCAAGACATCACCGCACGTAAAGCGACCGAGCAAAAATTGCTCGCCAGTGAAGCCGATTTTCGTCATTACTACGAAAAGCAACCCGTGATGATGATGACGTTGGATGAAAACAACCGAATTCAAGCGGTGAATCGATTCGCACAAGAGTTGTTGAGCTATTCCTCGCAGCAAATGCTGGGCCGGAAATTGGAAGATTTCTATGCCGGTTCGGTAGAACTGAATGCGCGACAGGTGTTACTTCAGCCCAAACCCCACCATCTTTCTGTTTGGCGACGCGAAATTGAATACACGACAGCGAGCGGCTTCACCATATGGGTTCGAGAAAATATCCGCCCATTAACCGAAACTCATCAATTACTGATTGTGGGTGAAGACATCAGTGAAACCCATGATTTATCACAGCAATTGGCGTATCAGGCCCAACACGATTTACTGACAGGCACTTACAACCGAAACTTCTTTGAGCAGCAATTGCAAAAAGCCATGGTGGAAGTGGAAGGGCATGTTCGCACTCACGCTATGCTGTTTCTCGATCTCGATCAGCTCAAGGTTATTAATGATACGGTAGGGCATGAAGCAGGTGACGAAGCCATTGCATTTTGTGCGTTACTGATACAACAAATATTGCCCAATAGCGCCATTTTATCGCGCATGGGAGGTGATGAGTTTGCTGTGTTATTGCGAGATTGCACCAAAAGTGAAGCGACCGATATTGCTCAGTCGATCATTGACCAATTGAACCAGCACCCATTTGTTCGTGATGATCTGACGTTGAACATCAGCTGTTCCATCGGCATTCGTCTTATCGATCATACAGCGGACTCGCCTCAGATGGTGCACGCGCACGCAGATACGGCGTGCCACGCCGCCAAGGAAGAAGGCAGAAACCGCTATCAGCTTTACTTGCTTCACGATGAAGAGCTCAAACAGCGTGAACGCGAGATGGAAAGCGTGAATTTGGTGCATGAAGCGATTGCGAATGAGCGTTTGCAGTTGTTTGCCCAGCAAATTCAGGGTTTAGACGAGGAGAATGCTCACCAATGCTACTTTGAAATATTGGTTCGGCTGGTGGACTCCAATGGAGACTACATTTCCCCAGGTGTCTTCATGCCTGCGACTGAGCGTTACAATATTGCGCATTTGGTTGATAAGTTTGTCGTCACTAGGACGTTGAGCTGGCTGGATGAACACCCAGAGCAAGCCGCGCATCTCGATCGAGTATCGATTAATGTTTCGGGTCAATCAGTAGGTAACCAAGACTTTATGACAACGTTGAAAGACGCGTTGCAGCAGAGCAATTTTCCTAATCACAAAATCTGCCTAGAGATAACTGAAACTGCAGCGATTCATAGCATAAAGCAAGCGAGCCAAGCATTTACCGAATTGAAATCTTTAGGTTGTTTGGTGGCGTTGGATGATTTTGGTTCTGGACTGTCTTCATTTGGTTACCTAAAAACCCTTCCTGTCGATATCGTGAAGATTGATGGCATTTTTGTACGAGAAATAGACCAAAATGAGAGCGATTATGTCATGGTTCGCTCCATTAACGATCTCGCTCAGCAAATGGGCAAAGTCACGGTTGCTGAATTTGTGGAGTCGTCTGCCGTGATGGCTTGCTTGAGCAAACTAGGTGTGAATTACGGTCAGGGTTATCATATTGGTATGCCCAAACCTCTGTCAGAACTGGTGGACGAGCTCGTTCTGGAAAAGCGCACGTTACTTACGGAAAGTGACTAGCACTTATGGAAAGTGACTAGCGGCATCCACTAAACGGTTCGTGATTGCCATTCGTGATTATTGTGTGAATCTGAGGTTATTCAGGTAAACTGACGCAAAAATTTCCCCTTGGAGCCAACCGTGCAGCTGAACCTTATCTGCGAAGCCCCTCATCGACAACTTGAACTCAACGCCATTGCTGAGCAATGGGGGCTGACTCATGACCCTGAATCTGAATTTGGTTTGGTGCTTACTCATGAACGCTTAGAGCTACGCAAGTTAGATGAAATAAAGCTTGGGGCGATCTACGTCGACTTAGTGGGTGGAGCCGTCGGTCACAGGCGTAAATTCGGAGGTGGTAAAGGGCAGGCAATCGCCAAAGCTGCGGGTTTAAATAAAGGGGCGACACCGACGATTCTGGACGGCACCGCAGGATTAGGACGAGATGCATTTGTATTGGCTTCTCTGGGGTGTAAAGTTCAAATGGTGGAGCGAAACCCAGTGGTAGCGGCGCTGTTAGATGACGGCTTATCAAGAGCCAAACTCGATCCAGAAATTGGTGGCTGGGTGAGTGAAAGAATGTCTCTTCTTCATGCATCGAGTCTCGACGCGTTAAATGAATTGCGTAATAACGCAGAGTTTGAAGCCCCTGATGTGGTTTACCTCGACCCAATGTATCCTCATCCAGAGAACAAAAAGAAATCAGCGTTAGTGAAAAAAGAGATGCGCGTCTTTCAATCGTTAGTCGGCGCAGACCATGATGCTGATGGGTTATTAACGCCTGCTTTTGAACTCGCAACAAAACGCGTTGTGGTTAAACGCCCTGACTATGCCGACTGGTTAGATGGCGAAAAACCGTCCATGGCGATAGAGACCAAAAAAAATCGATTTGATGTATATGTAAAGGCATCAATGACATAACAATTCGACGCAAATTACCGCTTGCTTCGGCGCATTCCGATCTGTATATCTAAGTAAGAATGATTCTTATAGTTAATTGCTTCTGTAGTTAACCCTAGAGCCGGAGCAGTAAAATGGCAGAGCGTTTTTGCAAACTAAATCGTCGTGACATCAATGCCAGTTTGGGTGAAATCCATGCTTTGGTGTCTTCCCCTAAATATCTTTGCCGTTCTTGTGCGCGTTCATCTTCTGACAAAAAGAATTTGTGTAAACCTGCCGCTATCCCGCCAGCCTCTTGCATGGAAAATGCCTCAGTGAAACAAGTCAAATGTGGTTTGGTTGCCGAATCTCTCGCTGCTGATCGCGTTTTGGAGCAAGCCACCTCTGCTGCCGATGGTGTTGAAATCTCGATTGAACCATCCCTGCCTATACTGACCACAAGCAATGAATTGACGTTGTCGAAAAAAGCATTGAAAAAACAAAAGAAAGGTCAGAAAAAGCTGAAAGGCATATTGAAAAAACAGAAGAAAATACTTAAAAAGCAAAAGAAATTACTCAAGAAACACAAGAAATTAGAAAATCGCTTCAGTCGAATTAATCAGGGTGTTCTTGCGGCACAGGGGAGCTTGCCTCAACACCAGCACATTCATTGATTCAACGCAGCGTGAAAAATACATAAAAATGGCGAGCTCAATGCTCGCCATTTTTTATGTCTCACGTATTTGGTCGGGTTTAGAATCTAGATTTAACAAACCTTAGCTATCTTGCAATGGCACCACCAACATATCGACTGGAGTGCAATTGATGAGCTGTCGCGTAGAAGAAAGCAGCTTGCTCCAAAAATCTTGGTGGTGCCCACACACCACCAAATCTATTTTCAGGTCATTGATGGCTTCGCATAGCTCGCCGCTCAAATCTCCTGTTCCAACTAAGGTATGTTTAATCGGATAGTTAGCGTGGTCGGCCAATATTTGCAGCTGTTTTTGGGAGGCTTCCATATTGTGGTGTTGAGTATTGGCAAGGTTGATATCGATAAGCCCGGTATAGAGCTCGGCATAATTCACATCGATGTGAATAAAGGAGACAGCGGCTTCAAGAGGGGAAGCAAGTTTGACGGCTTTCTCAATCAGAATTTTGCTGTCGTCTGATAGGTCGACAGTGACCAATATATGTTGATAGCTCATAATCTATACTCCAGCCCGTGCTCGGACAATTCCCTTCAACAGTTCTGATTTAAGACTAGCATTTCATCTATCAATATTTTGCCAAAGAGATCCCATTGCTATCTTATACGTACCTACTCATATTAAATTAAGGTAGATTTTTGGTTCACGATAGGGTTTTTTGGGGCTAATTGTTCTTATTCTCAATGAGAAAATTGAAGCATCGACGCTCCCGTATATCGTGTTATAGTGACAACAATTACAAGTAGTTAACAGGAGCATTTCATGCTGTCTCAGACAATGGTCGAACAACTGAATGAGCAAATAAATCTCGAATTCTTTTCATCCAATCTATACTTACAAATGAGTGCTTGGTGTGAAGATAAAGGATTCGAAGGTGCGGCCGAGTTTTTACGTGCTCATGCAGTAGAAGAAATGGAGCATATGCAACGTCTCTTTACTTACGTGAGTGAAACAGGGGCAATGCCTATCTTGGGTGCTATAGAAGCGCCAAAGCACGAATTTGGTAGCCTTGGTGATGTTTTCCGTGAAACGTTTGAACATGAGCAAATGATCACTCAAAAAATCAACAAACTGGCGCACGGTGCATTTACTAGCCAAGACTACTCAACCTTTAATTTTCTTCAGTGGTACGTTGCAGAGCAACATGAAGAAGAGAAATTGTTTAAAGGGATTTTAGATAAGCTGGAACTTGTAGGTGAAGACGGTAAAGCGCTGTTCTTTATCGACAAAGATCTAGCAGCCATGGCAAAAGAAGGTTCGTCTTCTATCATGGACGCTTCCGCTGCAGTCTAAGTAGCGAGTTAAAGTCAATTTGATTGTCTTTTCCTTTTGGCGTCTAAGAAGATGTAGGGAGGAAAAGATGATCAGTGTCGATACTATTCTATTCACGCTTATGCTCGTCAGCTGCGTTAATATGGCGAGATACCTTACCGCGTTACGCGCGCTCATTTATATCATGCGCGAAGCCCATCCATTACTGTATCAGCAGGTAGATGGTGGTGGTTTTTTCACTACGCACGGTAACGTCACCAAACAAGTCCGACTTTTTCATTACTTGAAAAGCCGCGAGTATCTGCATCATCACGATCCTATTTTTACCGGGAAATGCAATAAAGTCAGAGAGTTGTTTGTACTCACGACAACATTACTTGGTGTGACTTTATTTGCTGCCATCATGCTGTAATTAAAGGCTCAACAAGACGAGGTAGAAACCCAGCGTAACTCTGGGTAAAATACCCATCAGATTTGCAAGGATGCGCGATAATTCGCGCATCCTTTTTATTTTGATTGAGCGCAGCAAACCCCAAAGCTCAAGTCGTTGTGGAAGAAGTAATGAGTTCAGAATTTGATGTCGTAGTCATTGGTGCCGGAGCGGCAGGCTTAATGTGTGCAGCCGAAGCGGGCAAGCGTGGTCGTCGAGTATTGGTGGTGGATCATGCCAAAAAGCCGGGGCGAAAAATTCTGATCTCAGGTGGTGGTCGGTGTAACTTCACTAACTACGATGTGACGGCAAATAACTTCTTGTGCCAGAACCCTCATTTTGTGAAATCCGCCTTGTCGCAATACACCAATTGGGACTTCATCTCGCTTGTTTCGAAATATGGCGTCGATTTTGAAGAACGCGATCATGGGCAGCTGTTTTGTCTCGATTCAGCCAAGGACATCGTGGACGTTTTGCTAAAAGAATGCGACCAACCGAGCATTACCCAACGCTATCGCGCTGATATCCACAACATTCAAAAAACAGACAGCGGATTTTCACTTCATATAGACACCGACGAAATCACCTGTGAATCTTTGGTGATAGCCACGGGTGGTTTATCCATGCCTAAATTGGGTGCGACGCCATTTGGTTATCAAGTCGCCGAGCAATTTGGGCTAGAAGTGATTTCGACTACCGCAGGTCTGGTGCCTTTTACTCTGCACAAAGAAGACAAAGAAGCGTTTGAGCCACTTTCAGGTGTTGCAGTGCCTTCTGAAATCACCGCCGAAGACGGCACCGTTTTCAAAGAAGCACTGCTGTTTACCCATCGAGGTTTATCTGGCCCTGCGGTGTTACAGATATCCTCATTCTGGCAAGCTGGTCAGAAGGTTACGATTAACTTAATTCCTGAAGCAGATGTAATGGATCTGCTGACCACTTCTCGCGAAAAACACCCAAATCAAAGCTTAAAGAATACGCTTTCCAAAGTACTTCCTAAGCGTTTGGTTGAGACGCTAATAGAGCGCAAAGAGCTGGTGGATAAACCCCTCAAGCAATTCAACGACAAAGAGCTGCAAGCAATTGAAGCTTACTTAGAAAACTGGCAAATCCTACCTAATGGTACCGAAGGGTATCGCACGGCAGAGGTTACCTTGGGTGGCGTGAATACCGATCACCTATCTTCCAAAACCATGGAGTGCAAGGATATTCAAGGGCTGTACTTCATCGGAGAAGTGATGGATGTGACGGGCTGGCTTGGTGGCTACAATTTCCAATGGGCATGGTCGAGCGGTTTTGTTGCTGGGCAGTGGGCGTAGGACTGTTTTGAGACAATATAGATTGCCCGTAAGCACTAAAGTTCGCCCGCAAGAGCATTTTGAGACAATAAAGTTTGTTATGCATCCTTGAAAGTGTAACGTCTGTCTTAATGGTTAATATCTACGGTTGTAAGGGTGAACTGAACTAAAGCATAGTTCTTATAGAGGTAGTGCTTTCTGTGCTGATTGGAATCTAACAGAGGCGACAAACAGAGGCGATGTTGCCAAACTCATTTCTGCCCGAAATCGTTTAGGGTTAATACTCTTCATTGCATTGAATATGTGAGATTGTACTACTAAAAATCACTCGAATTTAGCGAGTTTTTAATCTTTATACGTCCTGTAACTCATCGGATTCGAACGTAATTTATTGATAAAATGTACAAAATGCTTATGTGTCTATAGTTTCATATGTGTAAACCAAGTATTATTTCCTAACTTATAATGTATTTTATGCTCCTAAAGTAGGATGAAAATGACTAGTAACAAATTTCCTCGCGGTTCTGAATGGCGTCAGTGGGACCTACATATTCATACCCCAGCCTCATTTCACTGGGAAGGTCAAAAGTTTACTTCAGATCTAAACTCCCCCCAAAACACTCAACTTATAGATGATATGATTCACGCTATGAATACAGCAAAGCCAGCTGTATTTGCAATCATGGATTACTGGACTTTTGATGGTTGGTTTGCGCTAAAACACCGCCTAAAACAAGCGGATGCTCCCAAATTAGAGAAAACCGTATTCCCTGGTATTGAACTACGTTTAATGGCTCCGATGAGAGGGAGATTAAATGCACACGTTCTTTTCTCT
This sequence comes from Vibrio sp. vnigr-6D03, assembly GCF_002835515.1. Lineage (NCBI taxonomy): Bacteria > Pseudomonadati > Pseudomonadota > Gammaproteobacteria > Vibrionales > Vibrionaceae > Vibrio > Vibrio sp. vnigr-6D03. The sequence continues at coordinate 85,629 of NZ_PIZL01000028.1, read as the reverse complement.
GACAAAATATCTGATCAGGAACTAATTGATTTTAAGAGTAAGTTACAACTTGCATTAATTGATAGACCGCTGTCAGATTCTTCCTTGATGCAAGTTGCGAGAAATGCTCCGCACGATAAGTTACGCCATCATGGGTTTGATAAACAGCGTGTTACTCAATCTGAGAGTGAGGCTCTCGAAGCAGGGTCCAAAATCGCTGAGGTCACGTGCGAAAGTTACCAAAAAGCTATTAGGAACGTCAGTGATAACCAGGCTATTGGTTACATGCCCTTTAATACTAACGATGGCCTTACTGAAATCGAACGTAACGAACATTACGCGTACTCATTGACCCTTTTTAAGTCTTCTCCGATATTTGAAACAAGAGACTACGGAACATGGGCTGCGTTCGCTGGTGTAAAAATAACTGAAAATCAGCGGTGGTTTGATGCATTTCAAACCGCTCTAAATAATCAACCTCGCCTTGCTGTTTCAGGTAGCGACGCTCATAGATTCAATGGTGAACCTGGAAATAATGACCGTAGGGGATATGGTGACTATCCATCAAGAAAAGCAACATGGATAAAAGCGAATCCTACATTTGAAGGGTTAAAGCAAGCGATTAAAGAACCAGGAAAGCGATCTTTTATTGGGGTAACGCCCCCTAAGCAACAACTAGTAAGTGAGAATAAAAGCCGTTTCATTGAAAAATTAGAAGTAAATAAAACAGTTGGCTCGTCACTTAACGATTCTTGGCTTGACCAAACAAAATTATTCCTAAACCATGATTTGGTAGCGATTATAGGAAATAAAGGTAGTGGTAAAAGTGCATTAGCTGATATTGCAGCCTTACTCGGAAACTCGAAACAAAGTCACCATTTCTCCTTTTTGAAAGCAAATAGATTCAGAGGGAAAACAGGTGAACCAGCTAGTCATTTCTATGCGAAAGCAACATGGGGGGATGGCAAAGAGTTGGAGAAAAATCTAAATGAAAACCCAGCGACTGAAAACGTTGAACTCGTAAAGTATATTCCCCAAGGGCACTTTGAAGAACTATGTAATGCACATGTATCTGGCCAGTCAGATGCATTCGAAAAAGAGCTAAGATCGGTCATCTTCTCACATGCTGATGACTCTATTCGTTTAGGTTCTCACGACTTTGACCAGCTTATTGAAAAACAAGAAAGTTCACTTCGAAGTAAACTCGAAAGCTATCGCAGCGCGTTGCACAAGGTAAATGAACAAATATCTTACCTTGAGAGTCAAATGACGGATGAAGCGCGCAAAATTCTGGAAGAACTATTGGCTCAAAAACAGAGACTTCTGGAAGAACTCACCAAAGTTAGGCCAGAAGTAGTTCCTGAACCAACAAGTGAACTTACTGAGGAACAACAAAAAGTAGCTGAGCAGTTGGGAACGATTAGCCAAGAACTAGAAAAGTTACAACAACAGAATGAAGCCAACCGAGAAGAGTCAACAAAGCTAGCAGCTAAAAGAAAAGCATGTAAGAACATCGAAGCAGGTTTTGAAATTGTCAAACGTGCGTTAAGTCAATTTACATCTGAGTTTAGCTCTGACGCCCAACTTCTAGACCTGGACGTAGAAAAATTAGTTACATTAGAAATTGATGAAAAGGTAATTTCAGAGTTAGAAAAAGACTGCGCTAATCGAGATAACGAACTAAAAGAAAGTCAATTGGCTCTTGATGCTAAAAAGCAATCTCTTACGGAGAAGAAAGCCCCATTAAACGCGCAATTAAATGCACCACAGCTAGCATTTCAGCAATATAAAGAACAATTTGTAGCTTGGGAAGAAAAGAGAGCTTTACTGTTAGGAACTAAAGATGAGCCAGACTCATTCGAGGGCGTAAAACATAGAAAAGCCCAACTAGATGAACTTCCAAATCAAAGACTCGATCTACTTGAGCAACGAGTCGGGTTAGCCCGTCAAATATTCAAAGCTCTCGATGAGCAAAAAGCGAATCGCGAAGCTCTTTTTGAACCGGTGCAATCTCTCATCCAAAGTAATGCGCTGATCCGTAATGAATATAAATTGCAATTTAAGGCTGAGCTAAGTAGCACAACGGATAAAATTTCAAACAAACTATTCTCCATCGTAAAACAAGCGTCGGGAGAGTTTAGAGGTGAATCAGAAAGCCTGTCGGTAATAAAAGAGCTAATGGATAGACACGATCTTGATAATGAAGATTCACTTATCAGCTTTATTCAGGAGTTACACCAAAAGCTAGAGGATGCGTCTAAGACAACTGCTGGAATAACTTCTCTTTTGCGTAAAGACCGTTCTTCAAATGAAGTTTATGACCTAATATTTGGCCTAAGTTACCTTGAGCCAAGGTATACACTGATGTTCCAAGGGGCGCATATTGGGCAGCTTTCACCAGGCCAAAGAGGGGCATTGCTATTAATTTTCTATCTACTAGTGGATAAGGGCAATTCTCCTATTATCTTGGATCAACCAGAAGAGAACTTGGATAATGAAACAATCGTTAGCTTACTTGTACCAGTTTTAACTGAAGCCAAACAGAGGCGACAGATCATTATGGTTACCCATAACCCAAACCTGGCAGTAGTCTGTGATGCTGAGCAAATAATTCACTGCGAGTTTGATCGAAAAAATGGGCATAATATCACTTATACACCAGGTGCTATTGAGTGTAGAACAATCAATAACAAAGTAGTTAATGTGCTTGAGGGTACAATGCCTGCATTCGACAATCGTAAAATTAAGTACATGTAAACAATGTGTATCCAGTCTATTAGAGCCATTCTGATAGACTGGGGTATAAAATAATGATGAGACTTCTGGTGTATGTGCGCCTTAGAAGCCTAATTGGATCAAATACTCATTAACATGCTTTCCATGTGAGTTTCCCTGAAGGTGAAAATATCTAAGAATTCCTAGCTTATCTTCAGTCTATCTTTTAGATTCCTAGGAGATAGATATTTATACTGTCTACTACCTTTCTCTTTGTTTTTTATCAGAAGGTTCAGGTCTACCAACTTATCCAAGTAACCTCTTGAGGCTGCAGCTGTAACGTTGAATTCCACCTGCCATTCCTTAACCGTAAATTCACGACCAGCATCTTCAAGCGCTTTCTTAATAATCGTAATATGTTGATTCATCGCGATTGCCCTGACCTGTTAGAGCGTATTAAAGGTGGTGTGAATAAAGGTATTCGACAGCAGCGTGATGCCAAGCAAATTGAGCTGAACGAATACAAAGAGCGCAATCGAGAGCTTCGAACTGAGGTCGCAGAGTTAAAAGCCATGTTATCTAAGGTTCAATCGCAAAACGCTACATTAATACGGAAAAATATGGTGTTAAGTGGTGTTAGTGCTAAAAATAGCAATGTTACACAGTTATTGTACAGTAAGTAACTGTATTAAAAGATAAAATAAATATATTTACTGAGATTATTTGATAGTTTAATTTCAATAAAATCGCAACAACATACAAGTCCATATAAAACAAGTACATATGCTTAGTTACATGTAACGTGGTATTTATAAAGTTTGCCCGTAGCGTACAACTCATTGTTTCAGTTGATAGAGTTTTGATGGCTGTTAAGCCAATGCCCTTAGCTGATCTGGATAAGACTTACACCTTACGGGCAAGCTCTATTGTCATTCATTTTGTATTAACGGGCAGACTTTATTGTTCCTGCACAAGGACAAGTTACTAGCTATAAACCTTGATTCAAGATTCAGGCGAGACAGTTCTATCTAAAAAGCCAGTCAGCTATTGCTGACTGGCTTTTTTACTACTGTTATGGTTTTTTCCTAACCAAACGCATCAGACTGTAATTTTGTGAATGGGCACTCAGTGGTGAACTGTGACCATTAAATGGAACCGTATAAAAGAATAAGTAGTCACCCGGTTGATTCGAGTCTGTACTTACTTGAAGTGAATGATAAGCCTTCCCTCTATATATTTTTTCAGACGCGATAGCTTTTTCATTATCTGGCCAGTCCCAATCAAAATCCGTATCTTTTAGCGCAATGATCTCTTCTGTTGTGAGACCAATCTTATAGCTAAACATAGGATACGTTGCTGGAACACATCGATCATTATAGATAGTGAGCAGATCTTTCATATTTGGCAAATACCATAAATGGTTAGATTCCCCTAATCGCTGATTTTCTGCTTCAACGATTTCTAGGGTTTTTTCTCTCACATTCGGATAGAACTTACGCTCTGGGAACAGATCCATAGCCACGGTAGGTACACCCTCGCAACTCATTTGATCGCTACTCAGTGTTTGCCCGATAAAACAGTAACTCCACTGCAGACCAGTCGCTGCATCATTCACTACTTTGTAATCTCCTGCATCGGTGGTGATCACTTCATGAGTAAAGCGGTTACTTGGGTTCATTTCCGTATCGGCTAAACATACGCGTAAGTCTTCGTTAGCCCATGCAGACGTGACCATCAGAGATAAACATGCTGTTAAATATTTCACTCGTTTGTTCCTTTTACTCTGCATAGTAACCATCACTGATTAATACCAGTGGGTTATGATCCGAATTATTAAAGTGCTTAGCTTCTAGCCAGAACGCTGTCAGTGCTCGATTTTTTAGGCCATCCATACTTGGCGCATCTAACCAAAATCCATGGAATGTGCTGCTGTTCATTCTTGGGAAGTGCAAATTAGGGAAATAACGAGTATCTAGGTTGGACGCACGGTTTCTACCAAAGTCGAACAAGGCGTAACTCTCTTCCAGCGTAGGAATACGCCAGTTGCTTAATCCACAACGTTTTTTGCTGTTTACCCAAGTAATCTGGTTCTCAACCGTACATTGCTTTGGATCCGTAGAAACGACGTTCAAGTTAGGTAACGCACAGGTGCCATCAAACACATCACCAGCGTTGGTTGCATCTCTAACAAACATATTGTCACCATCAAAAATGGTGTAAGGCTCATCATCTTGACGTCCATGTTTGGTTTCCCAAACCAGCCCAGTATGGGCATCAAGGACACAAGAAAACGGACTTTGCTTATACGTCAGGTCTTGTCGAATCAATGGTACGCCATCATTGTTCAATTTGACGTAGCGGGCACCCAACATGCCATCTTTATTGCTATTTCTGGCTTTACCACTTAGTGGATCACATGCTGTGTCGCTGTCTCTACCACGGTGGCTATCATCAGACTCAATACCAGCAGTCACACGTGAGTCAGCAATATGGATATGTTGAGGGGAATAGGTTAATAGAGCACTTGGCGTTCCAATATTACTCTGAACACGGATATGATAAGCCTGCTCAAATGTTAGCCCTGTGATGGTTGCCCTTAACTTATTCGTCGGTTTTTGATGTTCTGCATCGGCAACATTTTCAAATTGATTGCTGCCCCAACCTAATGTGTATCGAGTGGCACCAGCTTGTTTATCCCATCCAATGGTCACCCAGTGGCCATCTTCATTTTTGCCTTTACCATCAATTCGAACACCCAGCACTTGATCGTGATTAAGAACCACCTGACAGGTAGGATCCAACACGCTTACTGGGTAAACGGTTACCCAACTTCCTGGCCTTGAAAACTCGAAGTAGTATTTGTCTTCCTCTGAGTTGGCTAATAGCTGAGTCATATTTTGAGTAATGTGAGAGACATTGACATCAAGGTTATCAATGAGCACTTCACCAATGGCATACTTAGCCGAAAATCTGTCTTGCAAGTTCTCCATATCTGGCAGCAGGTTATTACTGGATACCACGCCGTAGTTTCCTAACATGTCGATACCAAGAATATCCAGAACATCCATATAAATGTCGGCGCTTTCAACCAGATCGATCGCTCGACCAAACAACTTGCCTTCCACTTGCAGTGCAAATATTGCAGCCAAAAATTCAACCTGCTGACGGGGTAAAGCATTATATCGAGCAGCGATCTCATCAAGGGTCAACGGGTAGAGGTAACCCGCGTATCCATGCTTTGATAACGAGGTTTTGAACATTAACGCCGCTTGCGCACTCGAGATATAGCCGACGCTTAATCGTTCTAGTTCGCTGATTTCTAAAGTGCCATTACCATTGGTATCACGTTTCACTAATTCACAGAATGATCCCAATACCGACCTTAGCTGGACGCCAGTTTTGTTATCGCGGATATGAATGGTCAACGTGTCGTGCATTTCATCTTCCGTGTACTCGTAGTTGTGCTCAAACACTCTGTTCGGAACTGGCGGTTTGCCTGGCTGACATCTCTCTAAATTATTATCGACATTGCGCAATGGAATGGTAAAGACAAAGCCATTTTTGCCTGCATAATCAATGCTTTTTCTGCGTTGACCATCAAGTTCAATCAGAGCAATCGGTTCATGGCGTCCAATAGGTTGACGACCTTTGATGTCGTCGCTTTTTGGCTTGTTTAGGCGAGTACCCAATACCACTTCTACTGACGCTTCTTCTAACTCGACTGGGAAACGGCCACTGATACGAAGATGCTGTTCAGGCGCCAACCCCATTATCTGTTTTTTAAGCGGATGGTGGTAATTGGCATACTCTAATTTACCCCAAGATCTTAAATGACGCCTTTCTATCTGCTCATCTGGGGTAATGTTCATCTGAGGATAAGTAGGCACCGTTTTGCCAACTTGCGCTTTATAATGTTTCCAGATCGGCTCTTTAGGACCAGCAGCGAGAGCAACCAGTATTTTTTTGCCCAATGCTTGTAATCCCGTACCACTGCCCGGCCAAGTTGTATTGAGCAGAGTAAAGTACTTGCTAGGATTAGTGTCTGGGTCGGCAGCAACATCCTGCTTATATTGTTCATAAATACGTTCAATATCAGCCGGACTCAATGTCCAAGTAATAGCGGCGCCTTTACCGGTTTCGATGTCGAGAACATCATAGAGCCCAAGCAAATCGTACTGACTGTCACGCCATGAATCGCTAAGAACTAGGTCAAATGGTGCATCAAACACCGTAGGTTCGCCGTCCCCCGGGTTCGCTATGGCGACATGCTCTTTAAGTTTCCTGTCCTGACTCCAATCGAGAGTCAGTTTACGCTCTCCTTGGTCCGCCATTTGCTCATAAACTGCAGCCAGTTCCATCACTAGCTGTTGGGTATAAACCAGCTCTCCACGAGCATTGGCAAGTTGCTGAGTCGTCAATCTAAACAGCCAATTTAACATTGCCCTGTTATGGTTAGATGGGTTAATGACTTTTAGCTGAGCGGTATTTATCTCAACCACCTGCTCGTCTACTGGTGTATCGGGATTACCTTTAATCAGTAACCATTGTTCGGGCGTGAGGCTTAGGGTGTAACTGCTATAATAAGAAGGACGCCAGCTACTGCTGCCCGTGGTCTTCATATGGTCATTGATAGCCGTTCTTTGATCTTGTGTTAAATGCACCCAAGTGCTGTTACTTTGCTCTGACAGGTAACGCCTAACTGCTTCATTTTTTTGTCTAACGGGCAGATTGGCATACTGGGTTAAACTGGTAGAAAGCAGATGTTTAGCGACAGTATTAAATGCTTGGGTAATGGGATCTAACGACAGAGTCACTAACTCGGTTTCATCAATCACACCATCACCAGAACTATCCATTTGAATGATGCTCGCTAAGGTGTCTAACTCCGTCTTAAAGTACTTACTTTGCGCTGTTGTAGTGGCGGCGGCGCCTGCATTGCTGCTTCTAGTACTCGCCGTTGATTGGTCTACGATCCAGCCTTCCACAGAAATAGGTTGATTGTCAGGCCATTGTGAGACTTCAAAGGTGTATTCATAACTGCCTTCCGGTACAGCACTCTGCCATGTGTCACAAGTGTTCCCCGCACACACTTTGAACTCAAAAATATCGGTAGCCGTTGCCAGAGGCACAGGCCCTGAAATAGTAATATCCCGAAGCTGAGTCGGTGGTTGCGGAGGGGTGACCACTCCCCCTGGGTTACCGGGCGTTGTTCCTGGGTTTCCGGGGGTCGGGGTTCCCGGATTTCCCGGCGTAGTGGTTCCACTGCCCCCTCCTCCGGGGGTCGACGCTACTCCATCTGTTGGTCTATCGCTACAACCTAAGGTAGCCAAACCAAATAAGCCGGTAATAACTATTCGTCTAAAGAGCATGTTTATTCCTTAAAAACACTATTCCAGTCAAAATGAAACGGAATATCATTCTGCAACAGCGTCTCACAAGTGATTATATGTGACTGGTATTCTGTATAATTACAGATCATTATTCTGTATATTAATGATTATTTAGCGTTTATTATAATATTGTTATTGATTTTCTCAATGATATTAATAATAATTCTCATAATCATTTGACTACTGAATGCAATTAAAGGGATATTTCAATGAATGGTTTCACCAACCTTCTAAAACGCTACTTTAAAGATGAAAGTGGGGCTACAGCTATTGAATACGGGATTCTTGCGGCAGGTTTAGCTGCGGGAATTTTGGCGATTTTTGGTTCTGACGGTCTATTCATCACCGCGCTAAAAGATAAGTTCCAGGCCATTATTGACGGTATGAACATGGGTGCCAGTGGAGAGTAATTTTCTTTTATTACTTAAAGCCACCACTTTTGCTCTGTTATGCATAGTTTCACTGACTGACATAAAAAATCGAACAGTCCCAAACTGGGCGTTATTGATACTGGCGATTGTGGTGTTCACTGCAGTCCCGTTTAGTGTTTATCACGCCTCCATTAGTTTGATCATTTTGTTCTTAGGCATTGTTGCGTTCCACTATCGCTGGCTAGGGGCTGGTGACAGTAAGTTGCTGGCAATATGCGCCTATGGCTCCATCGAACATTGGCAGTGGTTGTTACTGCAAACCGCTTTGGTAGGTGGAGGATTAAGTATAGCCATCCTCGTATACAACCATTTAGTTGGTTTGGGTTTGATAAAACACCCCCCTATAAAAACGGTGCCTTATGCCGTTGCTATTGCTGGCAGTGCCATAACAACCATTCACTACATTTAAAAAAGCAAACACCATGAAAAAGTTACTTTTTGTGCTCATTAGCATAGGTTTACTACTCGTTACGCTAATGTTTGTCTGGTCAAATACGGCGGCAACGCCAGTATCAAAAACAGATGAACAGGTCAAAGTAGAAGAACCTAAAGCGATTGCCCCAAGGATTTTGGTTGCCAAATACCCTATTCAGGTCGGTTCTTTACTTCGCTCTCAGGATTTCACCTGGGCACCGTTCGATGACTCTGAACATCAATTGATTGATCTATTTTTAAAAGATTTTGTCGAACTCAAATCATTAGAAGGCAGCTTGATCACACAATCCCTTGTTGCTGGTCAGCCTTTAACCTCCTCTGTCATTATCCGTCCGGAACAAAGTCATTATCTCTCTTCTATGCTTGCTCCTGGGATGAAAGGCGTCACCTTAGATATCACCTTTGCGGGCAGCAATTACGGATTAATTCGAGCTGGTAACTATGTCGATATCATCTTAACTACCACCAAAAAACATCATGATGATGAAGGGTTTGGGGAAGTCACTAAACACGCTAACAACTTAGTTTTAGAAAATGTTCGCTTGCTAGCGGTAGACAATGTTTTGACCGACATTCTGAGTGGTCCAGAGAAACAAGATTCATCAAGCTCACTCAATCAAAACGGGGAGCGCACTATCCCGGTCACTTTTGAAGTGGCGGCCGATCAGGCGCAACGCTTGCTGCTGGCTCGTAAGCTTGGCGCTTTGTCTCTTTTACTTCGTAGTGCCTATCAAGATTCTAGCCTAGCTCAATCAGACAACGTCACGCTATGGGATGAGGAAATTTCTGATAACCATAATCCGCGCATGCGGCCACAGCACTCTATCCGAATTTTTGACGGTCAGGATGTCCGTACACAAGAAAAACCGACAGCGAGATAACTCATGAACACTTTCAAAACACTCTGTATATGTGTGCTGACACTGCTTTGCTCTGCTCAGACCTATGCAAAGGTTAACACGCTAGAAATCTCCGTTAACGAAAATCGTTTAATTGCTGTTTCCGGTGAGGTGCAAGACATCTTTGTGTCTGATCCTGACTTACTTGTTGTACATGCTCCCTCCAGTAAACACATTATGATTGCGGGTAAAAAGTTAGGGGAGACAGACTTACTTGTCCTTGGTGCTAACGCTTCTACATTGGCCCATTATAAAGTCGTGATCAGCGTTGATCTCTCTTATCTTGAGCAAAATGTTCGACATGCTTTCCCAGATGCTAGCGTCTCTTTTGCTTACAGTGGCGGGGCCATTATCGCGATGGGAGAAGTATCGACACCACTGCAAGCTCATGAAATTCTCAGCATGGCTTCTGGTTATGCGAAATCTCTTCAAGAAGAAGATACACAAACCATGGGCGCGCCTTCTTCACAGGACGGGAACAGTGCTAGGGCAAACGGAGCAGCGAAGCCTGGTGGTGGTATAGGTACTTACCCATTAGTGGTTAATCAGCTAAAAACTGCAGGAAGCACTCAGGTTAATATCTCCGTACGTATCGTCGAGATGGAACGGACCACCAGCGAACAACTGGGTCTTAGATGGAGCTCTGTTGGTAACATGCGTTGGGGCACTTGGGACAGTTTGCAAACCGCTCTAGGGGTATCGCCAGGCAATAAGTTTCCTACTAACACTCTGCCTAGTGGACCCGATCAGCATGGTCTAAATGTGATCATTGATGCCTTAGTCGAAAACAGTCTGGTGAATGTCCTTGCGGAGCCTAACCTAACGGCCAAGTCCGGAGAAGCTGCTACCTTTATGTCTGGAGGAGAATTTCCCTTCCCTGTCGACAATGGCGACGACGGTGTCAGCATTGAGTTTAAAAAGTTTGGTATCGCTTTGGAGTTGACACCAACGGTACTGAGCAACAACCAGATCAGTTTAACGGTTGCACCAGAAGTCTCGACGTTAAGCCGTGAAAACAGCGTCTCCATTGCCGGTGTTGAAGTACCGGGAATCGAAACCCGTCGAGCCACCACTACCATAGAACTGGCGGATGGACAAAGCTTTGCGCTAGCGGGTTTAGTTCGCACATATCAAGATCATAAAGTGGAAGCTTTGCCTTTCCTTGGTGAAATCCCTGTACTGGCCCCTTTTTTTAGTAACAACAGTTTCAAAAACTCAGAAAGTGAGTTGGTTATTATTGCCACTGCCCGTTTAGTCGAACCCACAAGTGATCCCTCTCTTCTTACCACACCTCTGGATCGTTACAGACCAGCGAGTCGTTTTGAGCGCGTATTCCTGCATAAAACAGGGGAAACACACGATCAAAACAGCAGATTGTTCGGCAACTACGGATACAACTATTAGGAATCATGATGAAACAATTAAAACTTTGTTCAGTGGCTTTGTTGTTGCCCGCATTGGTCGCTTGTGTGGCACCAAATCAAGTACTTCCGCATCGTAGTTACACCGACACGGCTGAATTTAACGCCAACAGAGAAACACTGCCTGTCGTGTTAGATCAGTTAACCGCGCCCCTTATTCATCGAGAAGAGGTGGGGGTGATAAACATTACTCTGCAAGGCGGCTTGCTTAGTCAATCAGCAAAACAAGAGATTGAAAGCCATCTTTCAAACAAACTCTTAATGCAAGTTGAGCTGGATCATACCCCTGGCGTGGAGGAAACCATGCAGGGAGACATCGAAGTGATTTTTGCGCCGGATACGTGTCGATACAATAAATCCGCCGTTCCTGTGAGTCCTCAAGCCTGCCAGCAGTTGCGTAATCAGTACGTCAGTGCCAGCAATAAAGTGGCATGGCATCAGGGGAATACCTACCAAGAGCATAACACTGCACTATCTGCCGGTGCTGTTCAAAGACTTTACAACAACAAAATCAAATCTGCGGAAAAGCAGTCAGTAACCGGAGAGGATTAACCCGTGTCAGACAGTACGTTTAACGTCGTTGCTTTTGTATTAGACGACCACAGTCAACAAATCATCACTCAACTGGCTGCCGACATTGATAACCAGAATATTCAGGTACAAAAAGGCGACATTAACAAGGCGAGAGAGTGGTGCACAAAACATGGCGCACCCGACCTTTTGTTGGTTGATGGAGGTGACTGTGTCAACTTAGATAGCGCCCTTAGTGAGTTGTCACATCATTGCCCTCCTCAGATGAAGTTGATCGTTCTGGGAAAAAAGCAAGAAGTGACCCTTTATCGCCACTTAATGTTTGCCGGAGTGAATGATTACCATACAACCCCCCTTGATGCCGATGCATTAAGACTGAGCTTGCTTCATCTTCAAGGTTATCAGGTGAAAAAATCCCTACGTACGGGCAAAATCATCTGTGTTCTTGGTAGCTCTGGCGGCTGTGGTGTCAGTACTATTGCCAGCAACTTAGGCTACTATCTTGCAGAAAAGCAAAGTCAGCATGTTGCGCTTGTCGATCTTGATGTCTTCCATAGTCAGCACCCTATTTTACTTGGCACTGACTATGAGCCAAATTTAGAAAATATTCTAAAAGATGCGGATCGTATTGACGAAACTCTGCTCGCTCACAGTAGCCATCAGTTTTCTAAAACACTGCACCTGTTTTATGGTCAAGATAGCCAGTTACCCTCCGACAATCATGGCTCGATAACTGAGACCATTCAGGCTCTGGCAGAGCACTATGGTACGGTGATTATTGATATACCCAACCTCCATAACCCAGCCATGTTAGACGTCATTGAAAAAGCCGATAACTGTATTTATGTTACCGATTACAGCCTCAATAGTTACCGCTTCTTAGCCAAACTTAGAGCGCGCGTTCAATCGACACATCAAAGACAGATTTTGGTGGGTAATTTGTGCAGAAAAAGTAAAGGGCGAGTGCCTAAGACGGAACTGAGTAAGTCACTAGGCTTAGATTTGTCCCTTGAGCTCCCTTTTGATGCCAAAGCGTTCGAAAAGTCAGAACTGATAGGCAAACCTATTATGGCTCAAAGTACTCGATTCAGTAAAAAGCTTGCTCAGCTTGGCCAAATTGTCAGCTCGGCAGCAAAAAGGTAATTGCTCATGTTTAGACAAAGCAACCTTGCACCCAAGCAGAGAACTCATCAACTGTTAACCATGTCAGAAGAGGCGAAAAGTGCCTTTTATGAATTAGTTGATCCATCGGTTGCCGCTAACCTAAGCAGAGATGAGTTGCTACCGAGAGTCCGAGAAGCTTTAGCTAATATTGCTTCAAAAAAAATGCTGCCATACAACAATCAGGAGCTGGCTGTTCTTGCGCTTCAACTGGTTGATGAAATGGTGGGCATTGGCCCGATTCAACCTTTGTTAGAAGATCCAAGTGTTTCAGACATTTTAGTGAATGGCCCTGATACTGTTTACGTAGAGCGTCAGGGTATTCTACAAAAAACCGACATTCGATTTAGGGACAGTAAGCATGTTTTGAACGTCGCTCAGCGTATTGTGAATGCAATAGGACGAAGAGTGGATGAGTCAAACCCAATGGTTGATGCAAGACTTAAAGATGGCAGTCGAGTAAACGTCATCGCTCCGCCACTTGCATTGCACGGTACCTGCATCTCTATTCGTAAATTTCCAGCCAACAAAATGACGCTGGATAGCTTGGTAAGCAAACAGAGTTTATCTTCCCAAATGGCTGACTTTTTGGCCATCGCAACACACTGCCGCTGCAATATCCTTATTTCAGGAGGAACGGGTTCAGGTAAAACAACCCTGTTGAATGCGTTAAGTCGACATATCAGTGAAGACGAACGCATCATTACCATAGAAGACGCAGCAGAGCTCTCTTTAGCACAGCCGCACTGGGTTCCTTTGGAAACTCGTAACGCGAGTACGGAAGGGAACGGAGAGGTGAATGTTCGCGATTTGGTCAAAAACGCACTTCGTATGCGTCCAGATAGAATTGTTTTAGGTGAAGTTCGTGGGGCGGAAGCCTTTGATATGTTGCAGGCGATGAATACGGGACATGACGGCTCGCTTTGTACCCTTCACGCTAACAACCCCCAAGATGCCATTGTTCGTTTGACAAACATGTTGCAAATGGGTGGTGAGCGACTGTCTGATCAAATCATACGCAGTCAAATTGTCAGCGCTATCGATGTCGTTGTGCAACTGGAAAGAATGAGAGACGGGCATCGTCGTATTACCGCCATCAGTGAAGTCGTGGGGAGTCAGGGCGAGCACATTGAGCTCAAGCCGATTTTCCGTTTTGATCTTAAACGCGCGGATAAACATCAGATCCACGGTGACTACAACGTATTCAATGTCTCTGAAGCCCTGCTAGAAAAAGCCTCTCACTTTGCTCTGGAAGAAGAGATGCAAACCAGCGTGGAGAAATCATAGTGGCTTTGCTGATTGGAATCACTTTGGTGTGGTTAATCGCCGGTGCCTTTGCCTGGCATCATATAGAAAAGCAGGACGGTTGGAAAAAACAGCTCAGCCGATACACCCTAGTGGCGCTGTCCCAAGAGCAAGAGAGCGTCGCTCCTTTCTGGGAGCATTGGCAATGGCTCCAAAACTTGGTGACCTTTCTGGGGTATGAAAAGCTTCGTCAATGGACGGCGGGAGGCATAGTCGCACTGGTGGCTTTTTCGACTCTGCTGATTATCAACGGCATGGACTGGTACGTTTCAATTCCATTGAGTGCCGTCAGTATTGGCTTGGGCGGCTATTTTTTCTATCTTCAGCAACAACAAAAAGCCATGGACCATTTTCGTAATGAGCTGCCAGACATCATCGATGGTCTGTTAAGGGCGTTACGTGTTGGCGCTCCAATGGCGGATACCTTTCTTGAAATATCTCGCCAGCACGATGGCATCACTCGACGTCTGTTTGAACGAATGCACGATGAACTCGGTGTCGGCCAGACTTTACCTGACGTAATGAAACATGCTGCGAAAAGAATGCCCATTGCTGAGTTTCGATTCTTAACCATAGTTCTGAGTCTGCAACAAGAAACCGGTGGTCGCCTGACAGGCGTACTGGAAAGGCTCAGTCATACATTAAGAGCCCGAGCCGAACTTAATGCCAGCATTCTCAGCATCACTTCGGAGTCCCGTAACTCAGCTAAAGTACTGGCGGCTCTACCTGTTCTGGTCTGTTTAGTGCTGTTTACTACAGGCAAAGAACACTTCGACTTTTTAATGGCTTCAACGGGGGGGCAACTCGTTATGGCATATGTCGTCACTAGCATTCTGTTTGGCCTGTTTCTCATTCGACGCATGACACAGTTAAAAGGATAAGTATCATGGAACTGACCGCTATCCCAAACTTTTGGATTGCCTCATTGGCATTAGTGATGATTTTCATCCTAGTGTTAGCAACTTTTTTCTTGTCTCAGCAAACCCTTGCGCGTTGGCAGGAACAGTGTGCACGATACACAAAAATCAACGACGATGAAGACGTCGGCGTTGCCCAACAAACTCCGTCATTCTGGAGCTCGTTAGGGGTGCTGTATCCGGTATCAGACAAAGAGAAAAAACGCCTTGTTCAAATGTTAGAACAAGCGGGGATACAATCACCAACCGCACTGAACTCAACACGTGGTGCCAAGCTGTTTCTTGGCTTGATGGCGGCCGTTATCGCCCTTTTTTGGCGTTGGTCTCAAGAAGAGCTTCTTGAAGCCATGACCGTCATGTTTATTCTAATTAGCTATGTACTTGGTTCAAACCTTCCGGAGTACTGGCTTAAACGTTTATCCCGTCAAGCGATACAAAAACAACAACAAGTGGTTCCAGATGCCATCGATCTGATGGTTATTAGCGTAGAAGCCGGATTATCTCTTGAACGTGCTTTGGAAAAAGTCGGTACATACCTACTTGATGTAGAACCCATGTTGGCCAACCAGTTTTTGCGTACCCACGCTGAGATTCAAGTGCGGGGAGAATCTTCTGAGTGCCTGAAAAAAATGGCATGGAGAACCGGATTAAAAGAACTTGAGCGTTTGGCAAGCACCATTTCTATGGCCGAGCGATATGGTTCTCCTCTTGCGGAAACCATGAGAACCATCAGTGATGATGCGCGCCAAATGAGAAAAATGGCCCTTCAGGAACAAGCCGGTAAGCTGCCAAGTCGCATTACCTTGATTCAGATGGCACTTATTATGTTGCCTCTGCTTGTTCTTATCATTACCCCAACAATGAACCTATTACTAGAGAGCTTACGATGAGTTCACTTTTTACCTTTAAAGGCCTAGCCTCCATTTACCTTTGTCTTATGCTGCTAGGCTGCGCAACACCGCAAAAAGTGAACAAACAGACGGAAAATAACGAAAAAGTTCTGGCTGAAGCTTCCTTTAACTACGGTCAATTTGCAAAAGCTGAAGAGCAGTACTTAAGGCTGCTTAGCGCTTACCCAGACAAACTCGAATATCAGCTTATGCTTGCCCGAAGCCAGTATAACCAAGACAAAAAAGAAGCGGCTATCGCCAAACTAAAGCACGTCACCTTAGCTGAAGATCCTATGGCTGCCCAAGCTAGTATGTACTTAGGCCGCTATCTTCTGGCAGCTGCAAGAGTATCAGAAGCCATCGCCGTTTATGAACTTGGGGTCAGTAAGGCGAATAATAGCCGTATTAAGGCTCAACTTCATAACGGGCTAGGCATCGCTTTACTGGAGTTTGATTTAGAACGAGCTCGTTCGGAGCTCTCTCAAGCCGTCGCTCTTGCACCCGACAACCCTCATTATCGCTCCAATTTAGCGCTTAGCTATCTGCAGGACAATCAGTTGGCTAAGGCACGACAGACTTTTGAGCCTTTGTTGGCGTATCAGCAGTTGCCTATTCAGGTCGAGCTCAACTTTGCCCTATTACTTTTGGCTGAAGGCGATGAAGATCAAGCTAGGGCTCTGTTAACTCGTCATTTACCAGCCAGTGAAGTGGAAAGAGATCTGTCGATACTCAAAGGTCGTTTAAATGGCTCAGGAACCCTACTATGACAACCTCGTCAAAACGGCAAAAAGGGGTGATTAGCCTTGAAACCGCTTTTTTGATGCCCGTTTTTCTCGCGATCACTTTGATGTTTTTTGATGTATCGCGGCTCCATCTTCAATATGGATTGCTCGAACATGCCATGCGCCAATCTCTTCGCGAACTGCTTACAGAAAATTGGTACAACAACCCTTTAACCAGCGGGAAAGTAAAACGTATGGTTGAAGAGCACGGCTTTGGGTTTCTCGACTCGGTCACCGTTGAGCTGATCAAGTTTGATTCGATGGATGCCCTGTTGCAAGTAGAAGATGAAGAAGAAGAGGTCGATCCTATTTATCGTCCTTCTGATCCCGTTTATCGAGTGACGGCCACCTTGACGACTGAGTTGAAATTTAGCCCGCTGGGCTTCTTTGAACCTGAAAAACTCAAACAAACCAGCACCGTCATTATTTCTCAGGATTTATTGTTTAACTAACTATGTGCATAAAAAAGCTACGTCAGTCAGGTCTCCCTTCCAGAGCCAAAGGAAGCATAAGTCTAGAGATGGCCATGATTGCTCCTATATTACTGACCATCATACTGGCTTCGTCGGAGCTACTCACCATCATGCGTGTTGAACAGAGACTCATTAACTTAAACTACAACATACTGACACTGGTCGGAAATCAGAGAACACTAACAAGAGAGAACAATATCGCTCAGCTTCCTTATTTCCGCGACTTTGCAGAAACCCAATTAGAGTTTATAGCCAAAGGGCAAGCTGGCTTATCCATTGCAACTTATAACGCCGCAACCGATGAAACCACCGTTATTTTACTTGATGGTCGCTGCCCATTGACCAGGCGTTGGCCGGATTTTGCATTAGGGAGTTTGGTCGAAGTCACCCTATGTTTTGACCCTGAAGAGACCAATCCTATTTGGGACCTGTGGCCAAAAGGTCGTTTTTCCTCACACATGATCCGAGAGGTCAACTAAGATGGGTATCTCTCAAAGACAAAAACAGCGGGGCGTTATCTCCGTATCAACCGCTCTGTTTCTGTCCGGCATGCTCACATTTTTTAGTTTTGTTTTGGTGGTCATTATTTCAAGCATCACCGATAGCCGACTCTCGATGCTTGCCGACTCCATCTTGTATTCAGCTTCAGACAGTCATACTGCCGCTCTGGATGCCCAGCAGCTTTTGGAAGCGAACATAGAGTCAGATACTTCTGGATTAAAAGATCCTACGGCGTCACTGAATAAACGGGAAAGCGATGCCTCGGTTAGCGTAAAAGGGACGGTGGACCTAGATCAATTGGTGCTCACGGACCAACTTCAAACCGGCAATTTAGATATAAAACATCACGCAGAATCCCAACTTCATCAACTGACCTTAGAAATTGCCGTTATGCTGGATGTGTCCGGTTCCATGATGGACAAACCTATGGAGCAAGCGTTAAAAGGCTTACGAGATTTTGCTGATATTCTCTATGCACAAGAGAGACGTAACTTAAGTAAGACCGTTAGCATTGTTCCAGCGACTGGCTATGTCAATATTGGCCTTAGACCTGAGTTTTTTAAGCCTAGCGCCATCAAGGTTCCCAGAGGCCTTAAGCCTTTATTTAAGGAAATGCGCTGGAGGGATCTGCTGAGCGATAAGATGCCAGATCGTTGGCGTGGAGCCATGTGTACCCAACTCGCAGAAGTTCAGGAAGGTTTATCTAACGCCAGCGCCATGACGCCAGCTTGGATTAGAAACTTAGAGCGTGGTCCACAACATCAGGATCTCAGGTTTGTTCTGCGAACCATTTCATCGGGAGTACCAGAGTTTCAAGATGGTACGCCACTATTAGCGTTTCACCCAAAAGACAATAAAGACCCCTACCGTCCTAACTGGAAACACTTACTGGGTCTGTTTGATAATGCCGACTGCGGTGTCAGTAAGGTTCTCCCTTATTTATCTAACCATAAAGAACTCGTCAGAGGGCTTAAAACTCTGTACCCAGAGATGAACACTAATAACGCTGAAGGAATTGTTTGGGCTTGGCGTTTGCTCTCTCCAGAATGGAGAGGAAAGTGGGACAAGAAAAAATCCGAGCTGCCTAGAGATTATGGTGTGCCTAACAATAAAAAAGTGATGATCTTGTTTACCGATGGCGATCACTTAATCGACCCTAAAATGCGTGACCGGAAACAGGTCTCCCTATGTCGAGAGATGAAAAAGAAAGGCATTGAAATCATCGCCATTGACTTCAATAATCGCTCTCAATCCATGAAGTCGTGCGCCAGTCCGGGTCAGTACTTCCCTGCCAACAACCGAACCATAAGAACGGTGCTTCAACAGGTAGCCACTACGCTTAACAAGATTGAACTGGTGAAATAAACCATGCAGCCTCTTAGTTCACTAAGGGGCTGACTTTATTATTCCTGCACAAGGTACAACCTTTCATTCTGTAAAGGGCTCATCAACCGATGAGCCCTTTTGTCATTAAGCTGTCCACGGTGCTCTGAACGAGCAAAGAACATCGCTTCATATCCTGTATCCCAAGCCACTGTATTTCTTCAATCTCGGATGAAGGGTGAGGTTCCGAATAGTAATCTGCGAAATAACAGTGACAAGTCACAAAGGTATCTTTTGATTTTCCAGCCGCCACAGTGCGGTAGGTATCGAAATACGCCAGCGAATCGCGTTTTAGATGGATACTCAGTTCTTCTCTCAGTTCTCTGATCAATGTATCTTCATGAGTTTCACCAGATTCAGGCTTTCCGCCTGGTAGATAAAACAGAGCTTCCCCCTTCGATCTGACACAAAGTAATTTCTGCTGCTGAATACCATTGCCACGCAGGCACTGGATGGTATTCAAAGAAAGTTTGATGAAAAAGACGCGTTGTGCGAAATCAAAATCAAACCCCGCTTAGTGATTCGAGGATCGGTGTCCAATGTATAGTAGAAGGGCACTAGGGGGCTTTTAGCTTTCTATTGAGTTTTTTGTTATTTTACATTTTGAAATATATATAACTATCAAAGTGTTAAAGTGCTTTGAACTTCATTTTAGCTGTTGCTTTCGATACCTGACTGAATTTTCGTAAATCTTAAACTCATTACTCTGATAGTGTGAGTGGTCATGATTTTAATGACTGCTTATTATTAAATAATTAATACTTTATTCTTAAAAAACAACACCCTGTTGTTTCATCTTGAAAAGTTGAGCTCTGCCGCATGCATTTATAAAACAAGTTGTTGTAAGTTTTGTTGTGTATAGCATCAATGCCGCGTAAGCACTGCCATATCGACGTGTTAAAAGCCCAATTATCCCTAATAAATCCATGTGATTTTAGGGAAGTAGTTAATTGACTTTTCATTAAGGGACTATTTTGTTTAAAAATATTGATTTGCCTGGTTTATATAAGAATTCATCTTCTTTATTTATGAACAAACAGGTGCTGGCTATTTTCCTTCTTGCGAGTGCAAGTGCGGCAGTTAATCCCTATAAAAATATATTTGGTATTGACGTTGTTGGCGTCTCTGAGCTTTCTTATAGCTTGGTGATGTTATTCTCTGGAATAGTCATAACGATATTCAGTATTTTCTTTGGGATGCGATCCGATATAAATGGTAGCTTTGTTAAGTACATTTATGTTTGTGCGTTCTGCGGTATTGTCGGTAACCTCAGCCTGTATTTTTGGCCGAATGAAATAGTCTATTTTGTTGCTAACTGCTTACTACTGCCTGTCTTTTTTGTTATCAATTCACTGATATTTGGGTATGCGGCGGCAAAGCGTCAAAACGTTGAAGGCAACGACCAACATAAAGAAAATGCGGCGTTGCGATCAGTTTACTCAATGGGCTATGTGGCAACGCTGGGTGTGATTGGCTCTTTAGCACTAGAAAAAAATCAACTCATATATGTATGGTTGTACGCAGGTATCTTTGCTGCACTTATATTAGGGGTGTTTTCTAATGAACCCTTAAAAAACGTCGAATATAAATCAGATAAAGCATCTGAATCATTATTAAAAGTATTTAATAATGAAAACGTCATTAAATTAATCAGTGTTTCTCTTGTCACTAATATGCTCTTCACATTAGATGCCACGGTTCCACTTATTATTGTTAATCAAGTTCAAGGTGGATATTCGGGTATTGGTGCTTTTGAAGCCAGTATTGCTATTTTTGAAGTGTTCTTTATTTTTTATTGGTCGCGTTTAGCATCAAAAATGCAACCATCCAGTGTCATTATTATCGGTGCAGTGATATTCGCTATTTCTATTGCGTTACTTTCCTTCACACAAACCATGACGCATATTTATTTACTCATTCCTATGCTTGCACTTGGTGCTGCGTGTTTAATCAGTATTCCTATTGGTTTCTTGCAATCGCTGGCAACAGGTCGTGCTGGTGTGGGTGGCTCGTTACTTTCCATCTCTTTCTTTATTTCTTCGTCAGTGTCCTCTGTGGTCTATTTCGTGGGTATGTATTACTTCGAGACCAAAGGGGCTATTTGGTTATCGTCCATCGTTGGACTGGTTGGCTTGCTCGTACTGTATTTCATTGACAGAAAGAAACACCAATAAAAATAATACAAGGAGAAAGTATGAGTAACCTATGTGTAGTAGGTGGTGGCTTATCGGGGTTAGAGTTTGCCCTCTATGCCGCAGTAAGTGGAAAACGTGTACATATCTATGAAGCGGGTCCAAGCCTTCGTCAAGAACACGTGCATTTCGATACCAGAATACTAACGGGTGATGAAAAATTAAGACCTTGGACGGCGAACAACCATTGGGGACAAGGGGGGATCAGTGAGCGGCTTGGTGGACGGTCACTTTGCTACCACGGGGTTATGTTGCCTCTTGAGGAGGCTGCACTTGCCTCATGGCCTAAGAGCTGGCAACAGATCTTGGCGGGAAAGAATGGCCTGTATCCAGAGTTAACCCAAGGCTTTTCTTCTCAATTTCCTGAGATGACACCTTCCAACCCAGTTGCGGATTTCTTAACACATGTGCCTCAGGCTGCACGATTTATGGAAGATGGCCGATTCACTTCCTACAGCCCTTTGCACTCCCTAGAGAGCTTTATCCGAGACGGCGTAATTACCATCGAGCGCGCTAAAATTGCGAAGGTAGCAAAATCAAATGGTCAATTTTACCTCACAGACACCAGCGGTAAAACCGCGAACCAGACAGGGTACTCAAAGTGTGTGCTGGCTGCTTCTGCGATGGTGAACAACGCCATAATCTCTAGCTCGCTTGGGCAAAGCTTTACGTCTGAACTGACGGATCATTACTGTTTGGGTATTGCGGTCAAAGTGAGAGAAGGAACCGAAATAGGTACCTACAGACACGAAATGCTGTGGCATGGTTACAGTAAGCACCATGACCTGAATGCCAATATTTTTGTGGTTGAGCGACCTAGAACGCCTGATGGCGACAGGTTGTTATTGCTGATGGCGGTAGTAGAACAAAACCCAGAAGATTCGCCGTTGAGCCAGCTGCGCTGTCAAGTCAGTGGTGGCAAAGCAGAGCTTGCGATCGACGCTCACCATTCTGAGCGTGATATCGATAACTACAACAAAGTTGCTAATAGATTAGTGGAATTTGCTCGCGAAAAGCTGAATGCGGATCTGCGTGCTTTATCCCCTACTGAAGATGAAAAACAAGGCAAATACTTCAAATCTTTTGCTGATTCATCCATTCAAGATGAATTCGACATTGCGCTCAATAGTTTAGATACCACTTCTCAAACCAATGTCTTTACTCGGTTCACCTTTCCTTATGGTGCTTACGAACATGAAAGCGCTTGCCACCCGCTGGCAGGAAAAGGTGTTAACGCATTAACCGAGGAACTTGAGTTAGCCACGATGCCTGGGCTGTATGCCATTGGCCCCGGTGCGTTCCCAAGGCTAGGCATTGCGAACCCTGCACTGACGATTTGTGCTATGTCCCGTTGGCTAGCATCACATATTTAGGAATAAAAAATGAGTAATAAAACCTTAGCATTATTAGGTGGTGAGCCGATTGTTTCTGAGCCGCTTCCAGCGTGGCCGAGTTTGGATAAATCGGTACTGGGAGACATTGAGAACATTTTAGAAACCGGAGAAATTAACTACTGGACGGGCAACCGAGGTCGCCAGTTTGAGGCCGATCTTGAGTCTTACCTTGGTGATGGTCATGTGATTACGACCACCAATGGCACGTCGGCTTTGCATACGGCATTCACCTCTTTAGGTATCAGTGACGGTGACGAAATTATCTGTCAGCCATACACGTTTATTGCCTCTGCTTTTTCCATCATGCAAGCCGGTGCTAAACCTGTTTTTGCCGATGTGGACGAAAGCCACACATTGGATGCCAGTAAGCTAGAGCGTCATATTACGCCAAAAACCAAAGCCATTCTCGTTGTCCATACTTTTGGTGTACCCAGCGATATGGACGCTATCAATGCCATTGCAAAAGCTCATAACTTGCTGGTGATAGAAGACTGTGCGCAGGCACTAGGGTCGCAATACGATGGTCAGTTATTGGGTACCGTGAGTGATGCAGGATGTTTTAGTTTCTGTCAAAGCAAGCACATTACCACTGGTGGTGAAGGCGGTGCGATTTTTGTCGGTTCTGAAGATCTAGCGTGGAAATGTCGTTCGTTCCGAGATCACGGCTTTGATGTTGAAAAGCGACTGCACTTGTTTGAATTGGAGCAGAAGCTACCCTACATTCACGTGAGATTGGGTTTCAACTTCAGAATGACCGAGATTCAGTCGGCGATTGGTATCAAAGAGTTAGCGAAATTTAACAGTGGCAATTTAGAACAGCGCATCAAGAATGGTAAGCGTTTGACTGCTTTGTTGGAAGAGCATCCTTTAGTGTCACACCTGCCTATTGACGATGAAAAAAGAGTGAACTCTTACTGGTGGGCACCGTACATTTTGGATATGTCTCTGCTGGATTGCGACATCAAAACGTTTGCGAATGCGATGGCTGCTGAAGGGGTGCCTGCTTACCCTGTTCCTTGGCCAGAGATTTATAAAGAGCAAGCGTTTGCCAATATGGAGGGGTCACCTTCTTTAGAAGAATGGCAAGCGGATTGCCCGATGGCAAAAACGCTCGGTGAAACCACGTTGGTATTTCACACGCACCCAGTGTACGACGAACATTTGATGGAAGCCTTCTACGCCGCCTTTAACAAGGTGTACGAACATTATAAAAAATAAAATGTCTGGCTAAAGAGCAATGAGTCTAAAAGGAGCGCCGAATGAGGCGCTCCTTTTTTATGTTAGGTAGGGCATATTGCTGAAGGTTGCTGGTCGACTAGAAGCTAAAAGCTAAAAGCTAAAAGCTAAAAGCTAAACGCCCATTTCCCCAGCTTGTTGCAGGCTGAATGCGGTGAGTGGGTCGATGTCTTTTACCATGCCTTCGATACGTTGCACCGCTTCAATGGCCGACGTGTCCTTGCGATAACTCAGGTAAATAGGTCTATACCACGGCTCTATGTCTTTGATTTGATGAAGCTGGCCAGAAGCTACGAAGGGTTCAACAATCGAAGCGGGCAAATAGGCAGCGCCACCCTTATCCAAGATAAAATCCAATGCAATACGAGCAGTGGACGTTCTAAGTAATGGCGGAGCAAGCTTGCGGTGCCGATCGGCGTGTTCCGAAGCAAATCGAGTCCCCCAGTCGACGTACACGTAGCGGTTGTTTAAAGCGCCATGAGCATCGGTTTTTTCCGTCGAAACCAAAAGCAGAACCAAATCAGCTACTTTCTTACAAGCCAGTTCGTCTGATTTGAGGGGGTCAAAGGCAAACGCCATATCGAGCGTTTTTTCCAATAAACGCCGGTTAAGATTTTCTCTCGCTAACGCTTCTGCTTGAAAGGCATAGCCGCTAAACGTGTCTGCGATAACACTCAAACAATTCTGCAAATACGCATCCCAGATGTTGGGCGTGCCAGCCAAAGTTAATTGGATTGATTTATCTTCTGCTAAAGAGAGTTCTGTTTTGGCTTGCTGAAGCGTGTTCACCATGATCTCCGCGTAGGAAATTAACTTCTCTCCGGCACTGGTAAGCTTAATGCTGTTCCGATCGCGAATGAACAAGCTGGTATCGAAATAGCTTTCTAACTGCTTGATCCGAGCACTGACTGCAGCTTGTGTGATATAGAGGTTTTCTGAAGCTCGTCCAAAGTGACGAACTCGGGCAACTTCGAGAAACGTACGGAATACTTTTACATCCATAATTTATCCAGAGTGGCTTAGCCGTTTTGATACCCAATTAACGCTCATTGGAACCAGTATTTTTTTATATGCATTTTTAGATCTATGGGGCTTACAAATCAATAATAGATTTTTGTGTTTACGATAAAAATAATTTGTTTTTCTTTTTTCAGTTTACGTCCTAATTTTCACCTCATATGACACCTTTTAATTTGTATCAATATCTGAGGCAACTATGTCAGACATCGAAGTTCGTGTTGGACAAAAACGTTTTTTCGATAATAAGAAGTTTCCACGTGGATTTGGAAAATCCGGCGACTTCACTCTTATGGAGTGCGATCTTCTCACTACTTATGGTGATACACTCAATGCGTTACAGCATGGTGAATTAGAACCTGAAAACAGCGAAGAAAAACACTTTCTTAAGGTGCTGGAAAACCCCGGAAAAGCCAAGACAAAGCTTGAAAATGTGTGGTTAAAATATCACAAAATTGCTTATGGTCGACGCACGTTCCACACGCTTCACACGATAGGTAAACAGGTTGAAGAAGAGTCGGAAGAGTTGATCACAATCGACGACGAATAAAGTGAGTTAAGCGGGTTTAACTCCAAAACTGACGGCACCGATGAGGTGCCGTTTTGTCATTTGGATATATTTAAGTTTTTTGGCTCGCTTTAGGTTTACGCTTTATTTGCTGAATGAGTAAACCAACGACAATCATCACTAACCCAATGAAGGTAGAAGGGTGAATCTCTTCGCCAATAATGCTCGCGAGCAACATAAGCGAAATAAACGGTGACGTGAATATGAGGTTGCTGATTCGTGCGGTATTTTCCGTTGCCTTAAGGGCACTTAGCCATAAAACAAATGTCACACCCATCTCAAAGAGCCCGACATACGTTACGGCTACCCAGCCTTTTAGGCTAATGTGCTCCCAACTGGCTCCTTCATAAAAACTGATGGCAAAAGCAAACGGCAACGCGACGAGAAACCCAAGTAATACACCCAATACAGGATCGGCTTTATTTTTGGTGTTTAATATCCAATAGCCTGCCCATAAAACAGTGGAAAGCAGAGCTAATCCAACACCCAATGGGTTTTCAAATTCCAGCGCAAGCACATTACCTTTGGTTGCAATGACGACAACGCCAGCATAACCAAGTAGGCATGCCGCCCAGTCTTGTTTACGAATCTTTTGCCCTAAAAACACCGCTGCCATTAATGTCAGTGTGATTGCCCAACTGTAATTGAGGGGCTGAGCCTGTGAAGCGGGCAACAAGTCGTAAGCTTTGAAAAGAATCAAATAGTAGAAGAGTGGGTTGATGAGCCCAAGCAACAAATAAAACCAAGGGTTAGCGGCAAATGTACTTTTTAACTGGCCGAGTTTTCCCTGAACACCGCAAATCACAAACAACGCCATGGCCGAAACCAAACTGGCCGCAGTAAGCATCTGGATTGGGGTAAATTCCGCCAACGTCAATTTGAACGCGGTGGCAACCGTAGACCATAAAAGCACGGCACTTATGCCATAAATCAACGCCTGTCGCTCATTTTTCATTCTTCATTTTTCCTTACTTCTGGGCGCGAAAATGGATTGGACTGAAGCCAAAAACTGGACATTTATCCAGTGTAAAAATACTATCAAAGAGTTAAGTCAAAAACTTAGGCAAACATTATGCAGTGGATAGTGGAGAATCAGCAGCTTCTTTTAAGCGCTTTTGGCATTTTTGTCACTGGAATGATCATTTCAGGCTGGTGGGTGAAACAAAAAATGCGGTTGGAACTCCAGCGCCAAGAGCAAGAACTGGAGACAGAAAAACAACTCCACCAAAAAACCGTCGAGCAACTTGCTTCCGCACAGCAAGATCTGGATGAACTTGATAATGCCAGAGACCAATCTGCCTTTGAGTTAAAACAGACTCATGGAAAAATGTTGGTTGCGATGGAAAAACTGAGGCAACTAGATTCACTTCGCCAAGAGAAACAAGCCCTGGCTACAACCGTTGACCAACTCCGACGTGAATTGGCAGAAGCACAGGCCAGCCAGCGTGAACAGGATGCACGCCATCACCAAGCCCAGCAAGCCAGTGAGGAAAAGTTAGCGTTGCTGGAGAACGCAGAGCTGCGCCTCAAACAACAATTCGAACACTTAGCCAATCAACTGTTTGAAAATAAAACCGCTAAAGTTGACCAACAAAATCGCCAAAGTTTAGAAGGGTTGCTCAATCCACTCAAAGATCAGATTGAAGGGTTTAAAAAACAAGTGTCGGACAGCTTTGGGCATGAAGCTAAAGAGCGCCATACCTTGGTGCACGAACTTCGTAATTTACAAAAGCTCAATGAGCAAATGGCACAAGAAGCCCTGAATTTGACTCAAGCGCTGAAAGGGGACAACAAGCAGCAAGGGAATTGGGGCGAAGTTGTGCTGGCTCGTGTGTTGGCGGAATCGGGTCTTCGTGAAGGGCACGAATACCAAACGCAAGTCAGTTTACAAGACGAAGCTGGCAAGCGTTATCAACCCGATGTGATTGTTCACTTACCCCACGACAAGCAAGTGGTCGTGGATTCCAAAATGGCGTTAGTTGCCTACGAACGCTATTTTCACGCCGACACCGATCCTGAACGCGATGCAGCATTAAGTGAGCACCTACTTGCGTTACGTGCACACATAAAAGGGCTCAGTCAAAAGGATTACCAGAAACTCAAAGGTATTCAGAGCTTGGATTACGTGCTGATGTTCGTACCGGTTGAACCCGCATTTCAGGTTGCCATTCAAGCCGACCCAAGCTTGGTGAAAGACGCCATAAGGCACAATATCATCATAGTGAGTCCAACTACCTTGCTGGTGGCTCTACGAACCATCGACAATTTATGGCGCAATGACAGGCAAAATCAAAACGCGCAAATCATTGCAGAGCGAGCAGCCAAGCTGTACGACAAACTCCGACTATTCTTAACCGACATGGAGAGTTTGGGCGGAGCACTGGATAAAGCCAATCAGAATTTTCAGGGTGCCATGAACAAATTGGCTACCGGAAGAGGCAACGTTGTGCGGCAAGCGGAGAGTTTCAAAGATCTTGGGGTCGAAGTTAAACGTAGTATTCCAGATACCCTGTTGGAAATCGCGCAAAATGACACGTTAGTGGAAAGACAACCGCTTGAGGATAAAGTAGACTAAGCGCTCGCAATGCCCAAGGGATTGTTTACGAGGAAAAATGATGACAGAAACAAACGTTCAGAATACCCCTGCTTCACCCGTTGACGACACAACACATTTTGGCTTCACAACCGTAGCCAAGGAAGAAAAAGTGGAGAAAGTGGCCGAAGTATTCCACTCGGTTGCAGCGAAATACGACATCATGAATGATTTGATGTCTGGTGGTATTCATCGGTTGTGGAAACGTTTCACGATTGACTGCAGTGGCGTACGCCCTGGTCAGCGTGTTCTCGACTTGGGTGGTGGTACGGGCGATCTGACAGCGAAATTTTCTCGTATTGTCGGTGAAAAAGGGAACGTGATCCTTGCCGATATTAACAATTCCATGCTGAATGTGGGTCGCGATAAACTGCGCGATAAAGGCATCGTAGGTAACGTTAATTATGTTCAAGCCAATGCGGAAGAACTGCCTTTTCCAGACAATCACTTCGATTGTATTACCATCAGTTTTTGCTTGCGGAATGTAACGGACAAAGAAAAAGCGCTTCGTTCAATGTATCGTGTGCTTAAGCCTGGTGGTCGTCTGCTGGTTCTGGAATTTTCTAAACCTGTATTCGAGCCGCTTTCTAAAGTCTACGACGCGTATTCGTTCCATTTGCTTCCTAAAATGGGCGAGTTGATTGCCAACGATGCTGAAAGTTATCGCTATTTAGCGGAATCCATCCGAATGCACCCAGACCAAGAAACACTGAAAGGCATGATGGATGAAGCGGGTTTTGAGCAAACCAAATATTACAATTTAACAGGCGGTATTGTTGCATTACACCGTGGCTTTAAATACTGAGGTTACTATGCCATTTGAACCTTTGGTCACCGCTGTGGTGGAAACCACGCTTAATACCCTGATTCAGGATGACCCTGCCTTAGTGAAACGCATGACCCGTCTGAAAGGGCAGGTGATTCAGGTTCACGTAAAAGAAATCAACAAAACCCTCACCTTTATTTTTAGCCAGCAGATTGACGTGCTGGCACATTTTGAAGGGGACGCAGACTGTTATCTGTCTTTGAGCCTAAGCGTTTTGCCCGAGTTACGTGAGCAGGCGAATATTACGCAACTGATCAAACAAGACAAATTGGTGCTGGAAGGCGATATTCAACTGGCACAAAAGTTCTCTCAATTATTAACGGATGCCAAACCCGATCTCGAAGAGTGGCTTTCTCGTGTAACAGGGGATGTGATTGCCCATACTTTTGTCTCTAGCGCGAAGCAAAGCGTTGAGTGGGTCAAAAAAAATGCCGAGAAAAAGCAAGATCATATCGCTCAAGTGTTGACGGAAGAGTGGCGTATTGCGCCTCCTCCTCTTGAAGTCGCACACTTTTGTGATCAAGTGGACGATATTGCCAGTGATGTGGCACGCACAGAATCTCGCCTAAATGCACTGCTGGAGAAAGCATGACACCAGCTGAATTACGCCGCCTATATCGAATTGTAAAAGTTCAGCTTGAATATGGGCTGGACGAATTATTACCCGAACATCACCTTACCCGTGCCCCACTTCTTGCTCGTAAAGGGCTGTTTTGGCTTAAAAACAAACATCAAGACAAAGAACTCGGTAATCGCATTCGTTTGGCACTGCAAGAGCTAGGTCCTGTTTGGATTAAATTCGGTCAAATGATGTCGACTCGCCGCGACCTCTTTCCTCCTCACATCGCCGACCAATTGGCGTTGTTGCAAGATCAAGTTGCCCCTTTTGATGGTCAGCTAGCGAAAGATCAAATGGAGAAAGCACTTGGCGGCAGCCTAGATAATTGGTTTACGGATTTTGATATCAAACCGCTTGCCTCAGCTTCGATTGCCCAAGTACATACTGCGAAGCTGAAAGACAGCGGACGCGAAGTGGTGCTGAAAATTATTCGTCCAGACATCAAACCCGTGATCGACGCGGATTTGAAGTTAATGTATCGGATGGCGAAAATCGTTGCCAAAGCATTGCCAGAAACTAGGCGATTAAAACCTGTTGAAGTGGTTCGAGAATACGAAAAAACATTGCTGGACGAACTCGACCTTAGACGAGAAGCTGCTAATGCGATTCAGCTAAGACGCAACTTTGAAGGCAGTAAAGAGCTGTATGTACCCGAAGTGATTTCAGATTTAAGCAGCGAAACCTTGATGGTATCTGAACGGATCTATGGTATTCAGGTATCTGACATAGAGGCGCTTCACGCTAACGGCACGAACATGAGCCTGTTGTCTGAGCGCGCTGTTAGCGTTTTCTTTACTCAGGTATTTCGCGACAGCTTCTTTCATGCCGATATGCACCCAGGAAATGTCTTTGTGAAGCCCGAACATCCAGACGATCCAATGTGGATTGGCTTGGATTGTGGCATTGTTGGCACCTTGAACAGAGAAGATCAGCGCTACTTGGCTGAAAACTTGTTGGCGTTTTTCAATCGCGACTATCGCAAAGTTGCCGAGTTGCATGTGGATTCTGGCTGGGTACCCGCCGACACCAATGTGCAGGAGTTTGAATTTGCTATCCGCATGGTGTGTGAGCCTATATTTGCCAAGCCACTGGGTGAGATCTCGTTTGGGCATGTACTGCTCAACCTTTTCAATACCGCCCGACGCTTTAACATGGAAGTGCAACCACAGCTGGTACTTTTGCAGAAAACGCTTCTTTATGTGGAAGGGCTGGGGCGTCAGCTATACCCTCAGCTTGATTTGTGGAAAACCGCGAAGCCATTTCTGGAAACTTGGATGGCAAATCAAGTGGGTCCACAGGCTGTGATCAATGCAGTAAAAGATAAAGCACCATTTTGGGCAGAAAAACTGCCAGAATTGCCTGAGCTGTTGTACGATAGCCTTAAGCAAGGTAGGGCTTTAGATCAGCGCATGGATAAGCTTTATCAAGGATACCGTCAATCCAAACGCCAGCAAGGAACCGGAAGGTTTTTATTTGGAATTGGGGCAACATTAATTGTGTGCGGGGCTATCTTACTGGATAGTCAATATGAACCATTTGCTTTAAGCAGTGGCCTCGTTGGTGTCACATTTTGGTTGTTTAGTTGGCGTGCTTACCGTAATTAGGCGGTAGACTTTCTTTAAAAGATTATATTTTTACAAAAACTAACCCGAGGTGAGCGAAATGGGTATTAGTGTAACCCAACTAATTATTATAGCCGTTATTGTGCTATTGCTGTTTGGAACTAAGAAGCTTCGTAACATTGGTGGCGACTTAGGCGGTGCTGTAAAAGGCTTCAAAAAAGCGATGAGCGACGAAGACAAAGCATCGACTGAAAAGAAAGACGCTGACTTTGAGACGCAAAACATCGAACAGAAGAAAACAGACGCAACTTCTGATACTGATACCGCTAAAAACAAAGAGCAGGCGTAACACGTGTTTGATATCGGTTTTTGGGAACTGGTATTAATATCTGTCGTCGGGCTGGTGGTTTTAGGTCCGGAGCGGTTACCCGTTGCCATTCGTAGTGTTTCTCGATTTGTCGGTGCAGCGAAAAGCATGGCAAATAACGTTAAAGACGAATTGTCGCACGAGCTGAAAGTGCAAGAGCTGCAAGATAACCTGCGTAAAGCGGAACAAATGGGGATGGAAGATCTCTCTCCCGATTTAAAAGCCTCTGTTGATGAACTCAAACAGGCAGCGCAGGATGTACAAAGGCCCTATGCAAACAAAGAAGATGCCCCGGCACCTTCAGATAAGAAAGCCGATGAGTAAAGTAAAGAGCTGCATCAGGCAGCTCTTTTTTGATCCCCGTTGTTGAGGTTCGATATGTCTTCTGTTGAGCAAACGCAACCATTGATCAGTCACTTAATTGAACTGCGCAACCGACTATTGAAAGCAATAGTGTCGGTGATGGTGGTTTTTTTAGGGTTGATCTGGTTTGCCAACGAAATCTATGAGTTTGTTTCCGCGCCTTTAATTGAAAGGTTGCCGGAAGGTGCGACGATGATCGCGACCGATGTGGCATCGCCATTCTTTACGCCTCTGAAGTTAACATTAGTGGCGTCGATTTTTGTTGCTGTTCCTTTGATTCTTTATCAGATCTGGGCTTTTGTTGCCCCCGGTCTCTATAAACATGAACGCAAGTTGATCATGCCACTGCTGTTTTCGAGCTCAGTGTTGTTCTATTGCGGTGTCGCGTTTGCGTACTTTGTGGTTTTCCCACTGGTATTTGGTTTCTTTACTGCGATTTCCCTTGGTGGCGTAGAGTTTGCGACGGACATTTCCAGTTATCTGGACTTTGTGTTGGCTCTCTTTATGGCATTTGGTATTGCTTTTGAAGTGCCTGTTGCGATTATTTTATTGTGCTGGACTGGCGCTACGGATGTAAAAAGCCTCAGTGAAAAGCGCCCTTACATCGTTGTCGCAGCGTTTGTTGTTGGCATGATGCTGACGCCGCCTGATATGATCTCTCAAACATTATTGGCGATTCCAATGTGTTTGTTGTTCGAGGTAGGACTATTCTTTGCTCGCTTCTATGGGCGACGAGAACCTCAAGAAATCGGGCAACCGGAAGAATAAAAAAACTGCGCCATTCGAGCGCAGTTTTTATTTTTAGAAGCGATGTTTTCACACCAAGTCTTACGATAAGCGGAACAGTTTTTTCGCATTCTGCGTCGTTATCTGATCGACTTGGTCTAATGATAATTCTCTAAGATCGGCTATGCGCTGGGCAACAAGCTGAGTGTAAGCAGGCTCATTTCGTTTTCCACGATGAGGGACTGGTGCTAGGTAAGGGCAGTCGGTTTCTACAATCACGTAATCCATATCTAAATGAGGGATCACTTTGTCCATCCCGCCGTTTTTGAACGTAGACACACCACCTAAGCCAAGATGAAAGCCTAAGTCATTGATCGCTTTGGCTTCTTCTAAGCTTCCACCAAAACAGTGAAATACACCCGAAAGGCGACCGTCTTGTTCTTTAGCAAGTAAAGGCAGAGTTTGCTCAATTGAGTCTCGAGTGTGGATCACAACCGGTAAATCTAACTCTTTTGCCCAATTGAGCTGAGTTATGAAGGCTTTTTCTTGTTCGGTTCTAAAGGTTTTGTCCCAATACAGGTCAATACCTATTTCACCGACGGCAATGAAATGATGTTTATCAAACCAAGAATAAATTTCAGCTAGAGTGCTCTCGACGTCGGCATTCACGTAGCAAGGATGCAGCCCCATCATAGAGTGACAAACACCAGGGAATTGTTCCTGCGTTTTTAGCATGGGTGCAATCGAATCGAGATCGATATTCGGCATTAAAATTTGGTCTATATTTTGTTCTAAAGCGCGAGTAATAACGGCTTCTCTGTCTTCATCAAATTCTGCGGCGTAAATGTGAGCGTGAGTATCTATCATGTTGGTATTTGAGTGTTAATGACAAAATTCTTGTCTCAGTATACCTGAGATTTTAAAACTCATGCTCGGGATTATAAAACTCTGCGTCTAAGGGCATTTTTGTCGATTCTTACTGGCGTGATCAGGCGAGAGTGATATAGTTTCTGCCAGAATTTTTCCAGACAAGGAGAATAGCGTGTCTGTTTCCATCCAAGGTCAATTTCCAGGTCGCCGTATGCGACGTATGCGAAAGCATGATTTCAGCCGCCGTTTAATGGCAGAAAACCAAGTAACAGTTAACGATTTGATTTACCCAATCTTTATCTTGATGGGTAAGAACCGACGCGAGCCAGTAGAATCGATGCCGGGCATTGAGCGTTTATCGATCGACTTGATGCTAGAAGAAGCGGAATATTTGTCTAAATTGGGTGTTCCAGCGATTGCGCTTTTTCCTGTTGTCACTCAAGACGCTAAAAGCCTGTGTGCGACAGAAGCGTATAGCCCTGATGGGTTAGTGCAGCGTGCTGTTAAGCTGTTAAAAGAGCATATCCCAAATATTGGTGTGATCACGGACGTTGCGTTAGACCCGTTTACGACACATGGGCAAGACGGCATCATTGATGAAGATGGCTATGTGTTGAATGACGAGACGACGGAAGTGCTCATCAAGCAAGCTATCTCTCATGCGGAAGCTGGCGCCGATGTTGTTGCCCCTTCCGATATGATGGATGGTCGAATTGGCAAAATTCGCGAGGCGTTAGAAGAGGCGGGTCATATCCATACTCAGATCATGGCCTATTCTGCGAAGTACGCTTCTCACTATTACGGACCTTTCCGTGATGCGGTCGGATCGGCATCTAATCTTAAAGGTGGCGATAAGAAAAACTATCAAATGGACCCTGCTAATAGTGATGAAGCATTGCAAGAAGTCGCGATGGACATCAACGAAGGTGCGGACATGGTAATGGTTAAGCCAGGCATGCCATATCTGGATGTGGTTCGACGCGTAAAAAGCGAATTACAGGTTCCAACCTTTGCTTACCAAGTCTCTGGTGAATATGCGATGCATAAAGCCGCTATTCAGAATGGTTGGTTAAAGGAGCGCGAGACAGTACTTGAATCTTTGTTGTGCTTTAAGCGTGCTGGTGCAGACGGTATTCTGACTTATTTTGCAAAAGACGTGGCTGAGTGGCTTGCGGAAGAAGGCGCTCAAGCGAAAGAGAATACCCAACCAAAATAAATGTTGGTCGATAGTTTTTATCATTTAAAAGCTGAGCCTGATGGTTCGGCTTTTTTGTTTGGAGTTATTATGAAAATTCGAACGGGAAGCCTAGATGAGTGTATTAACGTAGCGAACGCTATTCCTGAATTTGTGCACAAGGAAACCGTCCTTAACTTAGCTAAGAGGTTAAAAGATAAGGTGAATCTTGTTCTCATTGCTGAGGATGGTGACAATCTACTTGGTTTCAAAATAGGCTACGAACTGGATAAAGACAGTTTCTATAGCTGGTTTGGCGGTGTTTTACCTGAAGGAAGAAAAAGAGGAGTCGCCCAACTTTTACTGGAAGAACAGGAGAAATGGGCGATAAAAAGTGGGTATAAGCAAATAAATGTGAAGTCTCGCAATGAATTTCCGTCTATGCTGCGTCTCTTAATACGTAACGGATATCTGGTTGATATGGTTGAAAAATATCCTGATATCCTAGAGTCTCGAATCCATTTCATAAAAAAAATCAAAAAATAAATGAGAAAAATTCTCGTTTAGCTATTGACCTGCAAATGAGAATCATTATTATTGAACTCGTCTTAGGGAATAAGGAACAGTTCAAAAGGAATTGATTTCAGTTTCAAGCGAACTTGCACTGATTCTTGAATGACACGACATTGCTCACATTGCTTCCAGTGTAATTTAGCTTTAAGGCGAAGTGATATATTTCATCATTTCGGCCACTTCTGCTAGGCGACATCATTAGATGTCGCTTTCTTTTATCTAAAATTTACCTTTTCTCTCCTTTACGGCTTCGTTTTCTTCTACTTCACAATCTACCTCGAAAGCTTAACAAACCTCGAATAGTGGTATAGAACATATAAATGGCGGTAAATTCACCTCAAATGGTCCATAGATTGTTCGTTATCGACTACCCAATACTCAGTATGGTTCTTTCTTACGTTACCTTTGAATACCGTACTCTAAATGCTGATTAAAATATCAAATATTTCTATTGATTTTTTAGATTATTTTCTCTTACTCAAATTATTTTCCACAAGGCATGATCATGATAAGATCAAAGATCTTAGGATCTTTATTTGATTAACTTATTGTATTATAAGGGTTTTAAAAGAAAATAAGAGTGTTTTTTTGACTGTTAATCATCTGTGGGTAACTTTTACCAACAGAGTTATCCACAGTTATGGTTATGATTTGTTGCGCAACAAACTTCTTTCTTAGAGGTGCTTTTTGGGACTCGCTTTAACAGTGGGCTGAGAAATGGCACTCCAGCTTCATTTTGAGTTTGCGAACGTGGTATCCCAAGTCGAGTCATGGCATTCTAAGCCCATTATTTCTCGCACTGTATTTGGACAGACAGATTATGGCAACCATACCAGACAACCCTTTGATTCTCATTGATGGCTCATCGTATCTTTATCGGGCGTTTCACGCATACCCCGGTACCATGAGTAATGGCGACATACCGACCAATGCGGTTTATGGCGTGGTGAACATGCTGCGCAGTATGATGCGCCAATTTAGTTCTGAGCGAATTGCGGTCATCTTTGATGCTAAGGGCAAAACATTCCGTGATGATATGTATCCGGAATACAAAGCTAACCGCCCACCAATGCCTGACGATTTGCGTTGTCAGATAGAACCTTTACACAATGTTATTAAAGCCATGGGGCTTCCACTTATCTGTGTGCCTGGCGTTGAAGCCGATGATGTGATTGGCACTTTGGCCGCTCAGGCTTCAAAAGCGGGAATGCCGGTACTGATCAGCACTGGCGACAAAGACATGGCGCAGCTTGTGGATGAAAACGTCACACTGATAAACACTATGACGAATGTCGTCATGGATCGTGAAGGCGTTGTGGACAAGTTTGGCATCCCTCCTGAATTGATTATCGACTACCTCGCATTGATGGGGGATAAAGTCGATAACATTCCGGGCGTTCCTGGTGTTGGTGATAAAACCGCAACGGCTTTGCTGCAAGGCATTGGCGGCTTGAGTAAGCTTTATGAAAACTTAGACGATATTGCACCTCTTGGCTTCCGTGGCTCAAAAACCATGGCGAAAAAGTTAACAGACAACAAAGAGAACGCATACCTGTCTTATGAGTTAGCGACCATTAAACTGGATGTTGAGCTAGAAGAGACACCTGAAACCCTTAAAAAAGAAACCCCCAACAAAGACGAGCTGATCAAGCTGTATGGGCAATTGGTTTTCAAGTCTTGGCTAAATGAATTGCTTGAAGGCGGTACTGGTGAAGTAGAAGCCATTGGCAACAATGCGTCTGGGGCGAATTCTACTTCTTCTGCTTCTGTAGACAGCATGGATACCAGTGCAGTTTCGATTGATCGCAGTCAGTACGAAACGGTGCTAACACAAGAGAGCTTTAGCGCTTGGTTAGAAAAACTGAAAGCTGCTCCGCTGATTGCGTTTGATACCGAAACAGATAGCTTGGATTACATGGTAGCGAATCTTGTAGGCGTATCGTTCGCTACAGAAGAAGGTGTGGCTGCATATGTGCCCGTCGCACATGACTACTTGGATGCACCAGAGCAATTGGATCGAGACTGGGTACTGGAGCAGCTCAAGCCTTTACTAGAAGACAGTAATGTTGCCAAAGTGGGGCAGAACTTGAAGTACGACGCCAGTATATTGGCTCGCTATGACATCGAAATGCAGGGCATCAAGCACGACACCATGCTAGCGTCTTATGTGTATAACAGTGTCGGCGGTAAGCACGATATGGACAGCTTAGCGCTTCGCTTCCTACAGCACAGCTGCATGTCTTTTGAATCGATCGCAGGTAAAGGAAAAAACCAGCTGACGTTTAATCAGATTGATTTGGAAGAAGCTTCACCCTACGCGGCGGAAGATGCGGATGTCACACTTCGTTTGCATAATCGTATTTACAGCAATCTAGAGCAAGATGAAAAGCTTAACCATATATACAAAGACATCGAAATGCCTTTGGTTCCAGTGCTGTCACGTATAGAGCGAACGGGCGTTATTATTGACGACATGTTATTAGGCGCGCAATCACAAGAAATAGCTGTACGGTTGGATGAACTGGAACAAAAGGCGTACGAGCTTGCTGGCGATAAATTTAACCTAAGTTCTCCCAAACAGCTTCAAGCCATATTGTTTGAGAAAATGGGGCTACCTGTTTTAAAGAAAACACCATCGGGTGCGCCTTCTACGAATGAAGAAGTCCTGCAAGATTTGGCCTTAGATTATCCGTTGCCGAAAGTGATTCTAGAGTATCGCGGCTTAGCGAAACTGAAATCTACTTACACCGACAAACTTCCTAAGATGATCAACCCGACAACAGGTCGAGTGCATACGTCGTATCATCAAGCGGTAACAGCAACGGGGCGCTTCTCTTCGACCGATCCTAATTTGCAGAATATTCCTATTCGAAATGAAGAAGGTCGACGAATTCGCCAAGCATTCGTTGCTC
Organism: Vibrio sp. vnigr-6D03; assembly: GCF_002835515.1. Lineage (NCBI taxonomy): Bacteria > Pseudomonadati > Pseudomonadota > Gammaproteobacteria > Vibrionales > Vibrionaceae > Vibrio > Vibrio sp. vnigr-6D03. The sequence goes on along the minus strand of NZ_PIZL01000028.1, from coordinate 47,424 downwards.
CTCATGGCTGGAAGATTCTCGCGGTCGATTACTCTCAAATAGAATTGAGAATCATGGCGCACTTATCGGGTGACCAAGCGCTTCTAGATGCCTTTAGCCAAGGGAAAGACATTCACTCTGCAACAGCCGCAGAAGTCATGGGTGTCGATATTGAGCAGGTCAGCAGCGAGCAACGTCGCCGTGCTAAAGCCGTCAACTTTGGACTCATCTATGGTATGAGTGCGTTTGGTCTTGCTAAACAACTGGGTATTCCTCGTGGTGAAGCACAGGGATATATGGATAAATATTTTGAACGCTACCCTGACGTGATGCAGTACATGGAAGACACACGAAGTAATGCAGCAGAGCAAGGGTTTGTCGAAACGCTTGAAGGTCGTCGTTTGCATCTACCAGAGATAAAGTCTCGTAACGGTATGCGACGTAAAGCAGCAGAGCGTGCGGCGATTAACGCACCGATGCAGGGAACTGCGGCTGACATTATTAAGAAAGCCATGTTACTGGTGGATGAGTGGATACAAGCTGAAGGCGATGGAAAAGTGAAACTGCTGATGCAGGTACACGATGAATTGGTGTTTGAGGTAGAAGAGTCAGTTCTTTCCGAAGTTGAAAGTAAAGTACAAAAACTGATGGAATCTGCAGCAGATCTAAATGTCCCATTAGTGGCGGAAGCAGGGCACGGTGACAACTGGGATCAAGCCCACTAGCCAAATCTTGCTCTAATCTAGTAAATATATATGAGCCAGCGCACACGCTGGCTTTTTTATGAGCTAAAAAAAGTCGCGTAAAATAAAGTGTTAATGTACTTTTACAAATTATTGATGAAAAAAAACTACAAAAATAGTTTTCATCCCTGAGTAAATGTTGTACATTATCTCTCGTAGGGTACAGAGGTAAGATGTTCTATCTTTCAGACCTTTTGTTTCACGTTATTGGATTAGGCTGATTCAGCCGCCCCAGTCAGTTTTTGACTGGGGCGTTTTTTATTGTAATAAAAACAACATATTATTGTAACGTCGAGTATTTAGTACTTCTCTTTTCCGCACAAACTCATTCCTCCATGGAAAACATTTCAAAACGTATTCGCTAGAATTTTGCAAACCAATCCTCTTATAGCCAAGTTAATGGCTTCGATTTTATGCGAATAAATTTATTCAAACTTCTTCACTGAAGCGCTTTTTGTAGTAAAAAACCGCATTATCAACAAGATGTTTTTTGCTGAAAAATAAGCTTGATGTGAAATTTAGTTATGGAAGGCGTGAAACAAGAGGTTTATGCAAGTAAGCCCTGATAGTAAAAGGTGTCAGGTGGCAAGTTTTTAAAAAAAAGTAGAGAAAGACCTTGAGTTTTGATAGGAGATCATGAATGCTTTTTACCTATAATAATAATACCTCCTATTTCTCTCCCGTTGCCCCACCAATACAGGTGGGGACTTTTGTCTCTAAGAGAAAAACAGCTTATTCTTCATTTGGTTGTGATGGGATTTCACCTTCTTCGCTCTCTTCTATTAGAGCTGGTGCAAACCATTCGTCCATCTTCGCTCTCAACTGGTCAACACCAATGCCTTTCAAAGAAGAAAATGCGTCTACTTTCACTTCGCCACCGAACGCTAATGCGGCTTCGCGGATTTTAAGTAGTGAGGCTTTTCTCGCTCCGCTTTTCAGCTTGTCGGCTTTGGTGAGCAGCACTTGAACTGGAATACCTGAATCTACAGCCCAGTAAATAAGCTGCTGATCCAAATCTTTCATTGGATGGCGAATGTCCATCAGAACCACTAAGCCTTTAAGCGATTGGCGTTTTTGAAGGTACTCACCTAAGGACTGGTGCCATTTTTTCTTCAACTCCAAAGGTACTTGTGCAAAACCATAACCTGGAAGATCAACAATGTGGCAGTTGTCGTATACTTTAAATAGGTTAATTAATTGAGTACGACCTGGAGTTTTACTGGTTTTTGCTAAACTTCTTTGGTTAGTTAGTCGATTTAGTGCACTGGACTTACCGGCGTTAGAGCGACCAGCAAACGCAACTTCTATTCCCTTGTCCTCTGGCAGGTGACGTATGTCAGGGGCGCTGGTAATAAAATGTGTGTTCTGGTAATGAATTTTTGCGCTCACTGTTAACTCCATCTCGTCTTTGTGTAGTCGATTGATTACTTTTTTGTGAATTTGTGTAAAATATCCCTGCTCGGCATAAGGTCGTTTTATTGTACCAATAGCCAACCACATCATGTGGTACTGGAAGCTTGATAATTATAATGGAATGTCATGAAAAAATTAGTGCTAATCTTGAGTTTATTAGCCAGCTGCTCTGTATGGGCCCAAGGTAGTATTGAAGCTGGTAAAGCAAAATCTCTTACTTGTGCAGCCTGCCACGGTGCAGACGGTAACAGTTTGATTCCAATTAATCCAAAACTGGCTGGTCAGCATGCCAAATATCTTGAGAAGCAGTTAAAAGATCTCAAGCTAGGCGGGCAGACAGGCGGAAAGCAAGGTCGTTATGATCCTGCTATGAGCGCCATGGCCGTTCCATTGTCAGACGAAGACATCGCAGATCTTTCTGCTTATTATTCGTCACTGACAACCGCAGAAAGTACGACTCCTGATGAAGTGGTCGATCGCGGTAAAGTACTGTACGCCGCCGGCGATATGCAGCGTGGCGTAACAGCTTGTATTGCTTGTCATGGTCCTCGTGGTAACGGTACTGAGCTTTCAGGATTTCCTAAAGTGTCGGGGCAACATCCTGATTACATCAAAGCTCAATTGGTTAAATTCCGCTCCGGAGATCGCAACAACGATATGAACGCAATGATGCGTGATATCGCGAAAAAGCTGACAGACGAAGACATCGACATACTGTCCAAATACATGGGCGGTTTGCACTAAGCCTTATTTGAAGGCAACCCTATATTGTCTTTATTGAGACTAAAAAGCGGCGATTTTTTTGCCGCTTTTTGCGTTTCAATCCCATCAACGGCTCTTTTTACCATGATTAAGCAGAAAGTGCTCAATAAAACTCCACTCTAACCTCACTTTCTGGTATGTTTCGCATCCCTAACTGAGGATGCCTACATGCATGTATGTCCGCTCTGCGACTCATCGCAGACTTCCGACTACTTTGAAGACCGTCGTCGACGCTATCATCAATGTCAGCAATGCGAATTGGTGTTTGTTGATCCCAATCAGCGCTTGACGGCAGAAGAAGAAAAGACCATGTATGATTGGCACGAGAATGACCCTTCTGATGAAGGATACCGTCGTTTTTTGAGCCGAATGTCCACGCCGATAATTGAGCGAGTCAAACCGCATTCACATGGGCTGGATTTTGGTTGTGGACCCGGACCAACACTGTCTCTCATGTTAGAAGAGAGCGGGCATACCGTTTCTCTTTACGATCTCTACTATTATCCTGATAAGAGGGTACTTGAAAGAGCGTATGATTTCGTAACTGCCACCGAGGTAATAGAACATCTCTATCAACCCGATAAAGTGTGGCAGCAATGGTTGAGTTTAGTCAAACCAGGCGGATGGCTAGGGATAATGACCAAAATGGTGATTAGCCTTGAAGCGTTTGCTGGATGGCATTATAAAAATGATCTTACACATGTGATCTTTTTTAGTCGTGCAACGTTTCAATACTTAGCGCGACGGGACGGACTCCAACTCGAGTTTATTGGCAATGATGTAATTTTACTGAGGAAACCCAGTAATGAGTCGAAGTAAAAAATCTAGAAAACCAGGTGCCGTAATAGGCGAACCTGAAGTAATTGTAACGCGTAATCGCAGCGAATCTGACGTTGAAGGTCGTTTGCGTAAAAAGCTGAAAAAACGTAAAGGTTTGAAGTCGGGTAGCCGTCATTCTGAAGCCTCTGAATCGAAGCACTCTGGCAACGGTCAAAAACGTGACCCTCGCTTGGGTAGCAAGAAAAAGATTCCGTTGATTATTGAGCCAACGAAAAAGCCAACGAAGCAAGAGCGTCGCCTTTCTGCTGAGCAAGAGCTTGAAATGTTGGAAAATGATGCGCAGCTGGCTGTATTACTAGATCGAATCGACGCAGGCGAAAGCTTGGGCAAAGGTCTACAACAGTTCGTGGATGAAAAACTGGATCGTATCGAAGTTCTGATGAATCAACTTGGGTTGATGGAACCAGAAGTAGAAGAAACTGAAGAAGCGTTTCAAGCACCTGCTAAAGCGAAATCTGACGATGATTTACTCTCTCAGTTCGAAGATCTAGATATAGATATAGATAACTTGAAAGAATAGGCGAGAAAGTAATGTCAGTAACCGCATTAGCTGTGATTGGTGGGCTCATCATTTTGGGGCTGGCCGCGTACGCAGGTTATCTTTTACTGCAACTGAAAAAGCAGAAGGAACTGCAAGCGAAACACAAAGCGCTGGCGATTGATAAGCGTAATGCCAACATTTTTGAAAACGTTGATACTCTTTGCGCGGCTGGAATTCAGGGGCAATGTGATCTGTCTGAAATCAGCATTCGCGTGTATTGCATCCTAGATTACGTGCAGGGTGAAGATCGAATTGATTTCGATAAAGAATACCCTGCAATTGCTGAGTTGTATCATGTCGTTAAGGATATGGCTCGCGGAGAAGATAGACAAACACTGGCGAAGAAAGAACGCATGCAGCAGACTCTGGCTCGCCAGAAAGCAGAAGTTCGTTTAAATGATGCCATTGTCGAAGAGCTTAAAATACTCAAAGACAAAATCAAACCGCTGAACAACCAGATCAATATCAATGTGATCGCTTCCTGATTTATTTATCATCATGTGGATCGACCCAGATCGTGTTCTGGGATCGATCTCAGAGTGCGAGTGATCTCACTAGCACTTCTGAACATTTCTATTATTAAATCTGACAGCGTATACCGTCACCATCATTGTGATATGGCAAAATACGCCCCTAAGCACTAAACCGGAAGCACAAAGCGATGTCGAGTCACAAAACAATGTCGAGTGAGCAAATTGTTTGGGATCAAACTGTATTAGATAAATACAATTACTCAGGGCCGAGATACACCTCTTATCCAACCGCGTTGGAATTTCATGAAGCCTATACCATTGCTGAATTCGATATGGCTTGTGCGCAATACCCAGAGCGCCCATTGTCACTGTACGTGCATATTCCGTTTTGCCACAAGCTTTGCTACTACTGTGGTTGTAATAAGGTGATCACACGTCATCAGCATAAAGCGGATGAATACCTAGATGTACTAGAGCATGAAATTCGACAACGTGCTTCTTTACTTCACCATCGCCATGTGACGCAATTGCATTTTGGAGGGGGAACTCCAACCTTCCTTGATAAGGCTCAAATATCACGCTTGATGTCTCTGCTTCGTGAAGAGTTTCAATTTGATGCGAGTGCTGAAATCAGTATCGAAGTTGATCCAAGAGAGATTGAGCTGAATATGCTTGATCACCTTCGTGCTGAAGGATTTAACCGTTTAAGTATTGGTGTCCAAGACTTTGATAAAGAAGTACAAAAACTGGTTAACCGCGAGCAAGATGAGCAATTTATCATCGACATGGTTGAAAAAGCCAAACAGCTCGGTTTTCGCTCTACCAATCTGGATTTGATTTACGGTTTACCCAAGCAAACCCAAGCTTCTTTTGCGAAAACGTTAGAGCAAGTGCTGAAAATGCAACCTGGTCGTTTATCGGTGTTTAACTATGCCCACATGCCTCAGTTATTCGCCGCACAGCGTAAAATCAAAGACGCTGACTTACCTGCGCCAAGTGAGAAGATGGCGATTCTTCAAGATACCATAGGCACATTGACGGGGGCAGGTTACCAATTCATTGGAATGGACCACTTTGCACAACCAGACGACGAGCTTGCAATCGCGCAGCGCGAGGGCATTCTGCACCGTAATTTCCAAGGCTATACCACGCAAGGCGATTGCGATTTAGTGGGATTTGGAGTGTCTGCGATTTCTATGATTGGAGACAGCTACGCTCAGAATCAAAAAGAGCTGAAGAAATACTACGCCCAAGTTAATGAACTGCGTCATGCGCTTTGGAAGGGCGTATCGTTGGATTCCGATGACCTGCTGAGACGTGAAGTCATAAAACAGCTAATCTGTAACTTTAAGCTGGATAAAACGTTTATTGAAAATGAATTTGATGTTGAGTTTAACCGCTACTTCAAAGAAGACTTAGAACTGTTGCAAACTTTTGTGGATGACAGGTTGGTCGAAGTGGATGACAGCGAAATTCGCGTCACGTTGCGCGGTCGCCTGTTGATTCGAAACATCTGTATGTGCTTCGATAAATACCTACGAGATAAGGCACGTCAGCAGCAATTTTCACGCGTGATTTAGAGAAACTGGAATATTTGAATAAACAAAAGGGGCTAGATGCCCCTTTTTGGTGTTTGAGTCTATATGGCTTTTGCCTGTATCGAATGAAGGCTTTCTAGAGTTCGGCCTATTTAAGCTTCGCCAAAAATTTATCCGATTCTGTTATGGCGGACTTCATCTCTTTGATCGCCACTTCAATGTCTTTCTCTAAACTCATAAACTCGCCTTGCAGTGACCCAATGGCGCTCGCATTCAAGTTATGCTTTAAATAGAGAGTGTTGTCTTGCAAGGTGTTGAGTACAGGCGTCATTTTTTTCTCCGCCCGTTTCATGGCACGTAGCATGGTATTGTATGACGCCTTGGTTTGTTTGAGTTTGGACTCACTATCGCGGCGAAGTTTACTGCTAGTGTATAGGGTGAGCTCTTCTTCCCATTCCTCAAAAAGGGCATCCGACACATCTTCAATGGAACTGATTCGGCTAGAAACCGTTTCAGCTGCATCTACGCTGTCTTCATACTTGGCGTTGATTTTCTTGTACATCGATTCCAAATCACCGCCATCAAATTGCGTTAAGGCAGAAAGGGCTTCAAGTGCACTCGAAAATTCCTCTTGGGCTTCTTGTTGTGCGGTTCTGGCATCTTCTACCCTATCGACCATGATGTCGCGCTTGTGAACACCCACTTTCTCCATCGCTGAATAATACGTTGATTGGCATCCAGTAATAAAAAATAAAGACATAGCCATAGCAAAAACAAAACGCATTTGGATTTCCTTTTCGTATAGAATTGAAAGAACTATGGACGACTTAACAAGGAGATACAAGTTGAAGTTCGAAGAGATCGCCGTACATTCTCAACAATTTTTCCGTTATCTACTTGGGCGCATGGGACATGACCGTTTAACCGTAAGTGCTGGGTACATGGCGTACATCACTCTATTGTCACTTGTCCCTATGTTGACCGTATTGCTTTCGGTGCTTTCTAAATTTCCGGTGTTTGCCAATGCAGGGGATGTTCTTCAAGAGTTTGTGATTACTAACTTCGTGCCAGCAGCCGGAGCAGCAGTGAAGTCAGCACTGAATGACTTTGTTGCTAATACTGGCAAAATGACCGCGGTTGGTGGTGGTTTTCTGTTTGTGGCTGCCTTGATGTTGATTTCCAATATCGATAAAAACTTAAATTATATTTGGCGTGTAGAAAAAAAGCGTCGCCGTGTGTATTCGTTTTCAATGTACTGGATGGTGTTAACGCTAGGACCGATTCTTGTTGGCACTTCTATTGCCGCCACGTCTTATGTCATGTCTCTCAATTTAATTGAAAGTGAGACCATATCGACGGTGTACTCCGAATTATTGAGTGGGTTGCCTTTTATTTTATCTTTTTGTGCATTTATGGGGCTATACATGTTAGTGCCAAACAAAAAGGTCATGTTGAAAGACGCGGCGCTAGGCGCTCTCGTGGCTGCCATACTGTTTGAACTGAGTAAAAAGGGCTTTGCTATGTATATTACTCAGTTCCCGTCTTACCAGCTTATTTACGGTGCATTAGCAGCTATACCGATTCTTTTTGTTTGGGTTTACCTGAGTTGGCTGATTGTTCTGGTAGGAGCAGAAGTGACAGCAAGCCTTGGAGAGCGAGAAATGTGGTACAGTACCGAGCTCGAAAATAAAGAAGAACAACAAGGAAGCGACGGATGATCGCCTTAATTCAAAGAGTCAGTGAGGCTGCAGTCCATGTTGATGGCACTGCAGTTGGCGAGATCAATAAAGGGATTCTTATCCTGCTTGGTGTTGAAAGAGAAGACGACGAAGCCAAGGCAAAACGCCTGATGGAACGTGTTCTAACCTACCGAATTTTTGAAGATGATCAGGGAAAAATGAATCTGAATGTCCAAGAAGTGAACGGAAGTGTTTTAGTCGTGTCTCAATTTACATTACCGGCGGACACGAAAAAGGGGACACGCCCGGGCTTCTCTAAAGGTGCCCATCCCGTCGAGGCGGAGCGTTTGTACGATTATTTCTCTGATCGATGCGCCGAAATAATCAGCACAGAGAGAGGACGATTTGGCGCTGATATGAAAGTGTCTTTGGTCAATGATGGACCAGTGACATTCTGGCTACAAGTTTAGTCAGTAAGACCAAGCTTCAAATATCCGTATAAGCTTTCAAACTGCATACAAGCTTTCGATCTCTGAAAGAGTGCTAACGAGCAAAGGAATCCCATGTTTAAACTAGTCACCCCAAAAACAGCGAACCAGCTGAATAAGTACTACCACTTTCGCTGGCAAATGCTGCGTGAACCTTGGCGTTTGCCTGTCGGTTCGGAAAGGGATGAATACGATGAACTTAGCCATCACAGAATGATCGTCGACGGTAAAGGTCGTCCGATGGCTATTGGGCGTTTGTACATTACGCCTGATAATGAAGGTCAGATCCGCTACATGGCGGTGAAACCGAATCGCCGAAGTAAAGGTATTGGATCGCTAGTTATGGTGGCGTTGGAGTCGTTTGCTCGTCAAGAAGGGGTTAAGCGCTTAGTGTGCAATGCACGTGAAGACGCGATTGCCTTCTACGAGAAAAATGGCTTTGAAAGCCAAGGTGAACTCAATGACGAACGTGGTCCTATGCGTCACCAACAAATGGTGAAATCGCTGGATCCATTGGCGAATGTATTGCGACGTCCGGAGTGGTGTGCAGAATTGCAAGATCGCTGGGAAAGCCAAATCCCTATTAGTGACAAAATGGGCATTAAGATCAATCAATACACGGGCTACCGTTTTGAATGCAGTGCTCAGCTAAACCCTAATTTAAACCCTCATAACACCTTGTTTGCTGGTTCAGCGTTTACTTTAGCGACACTAACGGGGTGGGGGATGACTTGGCTCTTGATGAAAGAGCGTGAGCTGGAAGCAGACATTGTGCTGGTGGACAGTCGTATACGTTACTGCCATGCCGTTGAACAAAGCCCAATTGCAGCAACGTCGCTCGATGGAATCAGTGGTGACTTAGACAGGTTAGCCGCTGGGCGTAAAGCACGTGTCGTCATTAATGTGACGATTTACAGCGGTGAACATGCGGCTGTGGAGTTTACTGGTACGTACATGCTTCTGCCTAATTATCAGGGAATGCTGGGACGCTAGGAATGCTAAGGTATGAGCTTTTCTAGTGTTTGACAGTCTTCTCGTGTAATCGGAGCGCTAGAGAGTGGCTGATACCTCCACTCTCCACATTCCCCTTTTAACATGAGCGTAATGCTTCCCTTGTCCGCGTTCACCAAATCAACATTTCCATGTATCGAACCGGCAAAGTCTCCTCCTTGAATGCGCGACTCTTGCATTATGATTCTTCCTCGATCGACATCAATGATAAAGTCAGATACAGAAACGGGCTCAGGCTCTTTCTTTGATAGCTCAAGAGGGATGCTGGGATCCATCAATGCAGCGAAGTGAGAAGCGGTCGTCAGGTCGCGGAATTGGGTCGAAATGAAGCCTGAAACGCTGTGATTGAATGAAGCCGTGTCACCAGACAACCCCGAGAGCTCAAATTGGGTGTCAGTCAGGCCCGACAAGTCGAGAGGCAGTGGATGAACGTACTGAAGTGTCTCTATCGGAATACCATCACCTTGGAATTTGAGCGCCCACGGACGGCTGTGTTGACGGTAATCCCACTGTCCTTGCGCGCGAATCAGCCCATCATTAACTGGGATGATGACTTTATCCAAATAACTGATTCCAGCATTGGCATGAGCTTCCACAAGTAATTGAGAGCCAATCAATTTGCCAAAGTTGGCACTGTTTGCTGTTAATGCTAGTCGCCCTTGCCATAAGCCAACTTGACCATTTCTAAGTACATCCAATTGATTGCCCTGAATATTTAATCCGGAGATCTGGCGTTTTGGCTCTGACTCTAGGTCAATATACTGCGCGCGTTTTACGGAAAGCTGGTCAATAGTTAGATTGGCGAGACGGTCGATTTGTTCTTTAAAAGGCGTCAGTGACAGCTCGCTGTCGGTATGCCATTCGATACCCGTTAAGTTAAGTTGCGCTAAATGCCAAGTATCAGGAGTAAACTCGCCATTAACCTGGATATAGCCTTGATCCATTCCAAGATTGGCACTGTGCACCGTAATAAGATCATGTGAAAAGCTGGCTTCAAGAGCGGGTTCTAGCCAAAGTTGATCGGCATAATCAATGCTTTCAGCATTGAGTGAAATCGAGCCAGAGGGCTGTTTCCATAATTCGAAAGGAAAGCGAATGTCTTCCAGTGTCATATCTGCCTGAACCATCGCGAAAGAAGGGAATTCCAGATCGCTACGCAGTACATCTAAGCGCTTTATGGCAATCTCAGAGCTGTCGGTACTTGCCCATTTGAATTTCTTGAGGGTTTTCCAATCGTCTTTAGTTACTGTCAGCTCATTCAGTGCGGCGTTAACGACGTTCCAGCGCCCGTCTTTCCATTCGGCTTGACCAGATAGTGTTCCTCCGCGCCAGCTGAAGGACAGGCCATATATCTTCTTGCTGTCCGCAAAAATGTCGGCGTCTAACAACGCATGATTGAAAGCTTCATTTTGCCAATAGATTTGATCGGCGCTCAATTGAATTTCGCCATACCAACGCCATACAGGATGATCGCTAACAACGGGTTGTTTTATCTGAAATTTAAGCCCTCTTACGATCCATTCTTGGTTGGAGAAATCGAGGTTGTCCACGGCGATTTGATGCACTTTAATGAAAGAGAGTGGGCGAATGTTGGGTACGCCCTTTTGTAGTTGCATCCCACTGAGCTGCAAACTCGCTATACTGATTTTTGTGCCATTAAAGATTTCAGGGTCGAGCCAGATATTTGCTGTTTCGATGAACATAGGTTCAGGCTGCGTTGAAAGCTCAACACCATGAAGTGTTAATTGATATGGGGACTGATATTCCACGTTTTCTATTTGGATAGTGAGGTTACTCACTTGATTGGCAATGAAATTCACCACCGACGTAGCATAGCGGGTATGCAGGCTGCCAAATAATGCCAGCACTGAAACAACGATCAGCAGTAAGAATAAAACCACAACCGTGGAGGCTTTTCTCATCTTCCTTGTTCCAAATTTCTCAATCCAGCTTTCAGATTGGCTCAATTATCGATTGGATTCAATAAAAAGCCCCTCGAAAGAGGGGCTTGGTAATGGATTTGCTACTTTAATCCACTTTCGTAAGCATTAACCGAGTTGAGGACCCGCCGCAACTAATGACTTACCTTCATCATTGTCTGTGTATTGGGCAAAGTTATTGATAAAGCGATTGGCTAAATCTTCGGCTTTGCTATCCCACTGAAGCGGATCGGTATAGGTGTCACGAGGATCAAGAATGCCCGCATCAACACCATGTAAAGCAGTTGGTACTTCAAGGTTGAAGACTGGGATGACTTTCGTATCTGCGTGGTCAATCGAGCCATCTAGAATCGCATCGATGATTCCGCGAGTGTCTTGAATCGAGATGCGTTTGCCTGTTCCATTCCAACCAGTGTTGACGAGGTAAGCTTCCGCGCCAGCAGCTTCCATACGTTTCACCAACACTTCAGCGTACTGAGTTGGGTGCAATGTTAAGAATGCAGCGCCAAATGCAGCAGAGAACGTTGGTGTAGGTTCTGTGATACCGCGCTCTGTACCTGCCAGTTTTGCTGTGAATCCAGATAAGAAGTGGTACTTCGTTTGCTCTGGAGTTAGCTTCGATACTGGAGGAAGAACACCAAAAGCATCAGCAGTGAGGAAAATAACTTTCTGCGCGTGACCTGCTTTCGATACTGGTTTAACAATATTATCGATGTGGTGAATTGGGTAAGAAACTCGTGTGTTTTCAGTCTTAGAGCCATCATCAAAGTCGATAGAGCCATCAGCGCGAACGGTCACGTTTTCCAACAAAGCATCACGGCGAATAGCGTTAAAAATATCGGGTTCCGCTTCTTTGGATAGACGAATCGTTTTGGCGTAACAGCCTCCTTCGAAATTGAAGATACCGTCATCGTCCCAGCCGTGTTCATCGTCCCCGATAAGTTCGCGTTTCGGGTCGGTTGATAAGGTTGTTTTACCCGTACCGGATAAACCGAAGAACACAGCGACATCCCCTTCTTTGCCAACGTTAGCGCTACAGTGCATTGAAGCGATGCTTTGCAAAGGAAGAAGGTAGTTCATTACGGCAAACATCCCTTTCTTCATTTCGCCGCCGTACCATGTGCCTCCGATGATTTGCACACGCTCTGTAAGGTTGAAAGCGACGAAGTTCTCGGAGTTCAGACCTTGGGCTTCCCAATTAGGATTGGTTGTCTTCGCTCCATTCATAACAACAAAATCTGGTTCGAACGAGGCAAGTTCTTCATCGGTAGGACGAATGAACATGTTTTTTACGAAGTGGGCCTGCCATGCAACCTCTGTAATGATTCGAACACTTAAGCGAGTATCAGGGTTGGCACCGCAAAAACCATCAATAACAAAAAGACGCTTACCTGAAAGCTGATCCGTCACCAAATCTCTTAGCTCAGTCCATGTTTCTTGGGTAATTGGTTTATTGTCATTTTTCCCTTGATCAGACCACCATAGAGTGTCTTTGGTTGTCTCGTCTTTAACGATGTATTTATCTTTCGGTGAGCGACCAGTAAAAATACCGGTGTCGACAGCAACGGCACCAAGTTCTGTAACTGTACCTTTTTCATAGCCTTCAAGCTCTGGGCGTGTTTCTTCTTCAAACAACTGCTCATAACTTGGGTTACGTAAAACCTCAGTCACGCCAGTGATTCCGTGTCGGGTAAGATCGATGTGTGCAGCCTTTGTATGTTCCATAACGGTCATAGGTGCTCCTTGTAGGGTATAAATTGTAGGGGTTTTGTAATTATTTATAGTTTTCTGCTCACCACTTTGGCAACTTTGAGCAACTCTCATCTCAGGTCTTGTTGAATATTTTATCCCTGGGGTGAGTGGGGTTTTTACACTCTTGTCACAGTTTGGCTTACTCATTTTATCGCTCGCGCAATCCTTTGCGCTAGATCAAAAGGATTAATACTTTGACAAAAATAAGTATAGCGTACGGTGATATAAATGCGTGTTTTAGTAGCGAAAAGGCATTAAAAAAGCCAGCGTTGAGCTGGCTTTTAGAAAGTATTCTAGGTGCTTATTAAAGCGAGAAAAATAATGGATTAGTGAAGGGTATCGTTGCTGTCAGTGGCTTGCTCATAAAGCTCAGATACGTCATCTTCATCAAACGAGTAATCCGTGCCGCAGTAATCACAATGTAAAGAAACGGATCCTTCAGTTGCTAAAATGTCATTAATTTCATCTCGTGAAACTGTGATAATGGCAGCGCCACTTCTTTCACGCGAACAGCCGCAGAAAAACTCGACTGGCTGTGCTTTAAAGAGTTGTACTTTCTCTTGGTTATAAAGACGATAAAGTACGTCGTTAGCTGGCAATCCAAACAACTCTTCATTTTTCACCGTGTCGGTGAGTTGCTCTAGGTGCTCAAAATCATTCGCTGAACCAGTACCATCTGGCATGGTTTGCAACAACATCCCTGCTGCATGTGCTTTACCTTCATGTTCACCAAGGCGGAACCATAGACGAGTTTGAAGCTGTTCAGAGCGTTCAAAATACACTTCAAGAACTTCCGACAACGTTTCCCCTTCTAGACCGACCACACCTTGGTAACGTTCGCCTTGCTTAGGAGCAATGGTGATCACGAGGTGACCTTTGCCTATCAATTGATGTAGCGTTGCGTCATCGGCTAGATCGCCTTCCCAGCGAGCTACTCCACGAACTTTCTGATCATGATCGCCATTGATCACAACTAACGGAACAGGGCCATCACCCTGCAATTGGAGTGTGATAGACCCTTCGAACTTTAGAGTCGCAGTTAGCAGCGTTGTGGCAACGAGAAGCTCACCCAACAGATTTCTAACCGGTACTGGGTATTCCTTGCTTGAAATGATTTCTTGGTACGTACTATCCAGTTGTACCAATTCGCCACGAACGGATAAATTTTCAAATAAGTAGCGATGCAATTGGTTGTTTGCCATGCGAGGAGCTCCAGCATTTATTGATTCTTGAACTTTATGATGTCTCGACGCTGTTTTTTATCCGGGCGTCTTTCCGGGCTTGGGCTGTACAGGGTATTCAGCTTTCTTTTTTGTGCATTGTCTTCACGTTTAAGAAGGCTGTCTTCGGTTTCTCGGTAAAGCAGTTGAGCTTCTGGAGCGCCGCGACGTTGATCGGATATCTTTTCAATGATCACCGTTTTCTCTTCATGCCCTTGTCTTAGCAATATGGTTGCACCAAGTTCGACAATTTTGCTCGGCTTGGAACGTTGACCATTATAATGGACTTTTCCTCCATCAACCATATTCCGTGCGATAGATCGCGTTTTGTAGAAACGAGCGGCCCAAAGCCATTTGTCGAGCCTAACCGTGGCAGTATTTGAACTCATAGTAAATTCGTGCCTCTAATGATTGACTTGCCTCATTATTTACACAATGGTGACGAGTATGGGGGTTTTCAACCTAAAATGGGATGAAACGTAATCAGTCTAAAGTCTGTTAATGTGAATTGTTGCTAATCTTTATAAGAACGATATTTGGTATCCATCAATTTATATGACAATGCGCAAGCCTTTGTGTAGGCTTTGACTTTTATTTATCAGACTGCCTTAACATATCTGAAGTTTTAATACAGGGAGCGCATGATACATGTCATCTTCGGTGGTGCAAAAATATCAATTGGATCAGAAGTTCACCGCTTTTCTGGCGTTTATCGTCAAACAACAAGGAAAGCTGAGTGCCTGGTTGACATTATTGCTGATTGCCATCTCTGCTTGGATTGTCGGGCAGCTTAGTTGGCAATTAATTCCTCAAGACATCGGTGTCACTCGCTGGTCGCCGACAGCTGTGGCTACACAGGCTGGTCCTGGATCTAGCGAAGCAGCGTCGGGTGATGCTATCGCTTCTTTGCTCGATGCCCATCTATTCGGTCGTTATTCTGATAAACCAGTGGCAAAACCTAAGCCAAAGCCTGTCGTGAAAGACGCACCCAAAACTCGTTTGAGTTTGGTTTTGGTTGGCGTGGTTGCAAGCTCTTCAATAGACAGCAGTTTGGCAGTCATTGCTAACCGAGGCCAACAACAAACGTATGGTATTGGTGAGCAGATTGAAGGCACGCGCGCTTCACTTAAAGGGGTATTGGTTGATCGCGTAATTATCGATAATCAGGGGCAGGATGAAACTTTGATGCTAGAAGGTGTCGAATACAGCAAACTGGCACAACAAAATGCATCAGAACCACCGCCACCATCCGATTCAAATGTCGGAAGCTTTCCAGGTGTTAACGAGATTGAGCAGATCAGACGCGAAATTTCTCAAAACCCTCAGCAAATAATGCAATACATTCGTCTTTCTCAGGTCAGAAGAGAAGGCGATATCGTAGGGTATAGAGTAGGACCTGGTAGCCAAAGAGATTTGTTTGATGCGGTTGGGTTAAAAGAAGGTGATATCGCGACGCAACTTAATGGAGCGGATCTGAGTGACCCTTCTGCCATGGGAAAAGTGTGGCAAAGTATATCTGATATGACGGAATTGAACCTGACAGTCGAGCGCGACGGTCAAAGGCACGAAATCTTTATTGAGTTTTAAAACCGACGCAGAACTGCGTTGGGGTATGAGTGGGAGTATCACGTGAAACAGTGGTTAAACAAAGGAACCTGGTTGCTTGCTGGTAGCCTTGCATGGTCACCAGCGTTGGTGGCAAGTGAGTTTAGTGCCAGTTTCAAGGGAACCGATATTAAAGAGTTCATCAATATTGTTGGACGTAACCTCGAAAAAACCATCATCGTCGATCCGGCAATTCGAGGCAAAATCGATGTTCGAAGTTATGACGTGTTGAATGAAGAGCAGTACTACCACTTTTTCCTAAATGTTTTGGAAGTATACGGCTTTGCAGCAGTTGAAATGGAAAATGGCGTACTCAAGATCGTACGTGATAAAGATGCCAAGACGGCTGCTATCCCTGTTGTTGGAGACGAGACTCGTGTACAAGGCGATGCCGTTATCACGCGAGTTGTGGCAGTACGAAATGTATCCGTAAGAGAACTTTCTCCATTATTACGTCAGCTAAATGACAATGCGGGTGCGGGTAACGTCGTGCACTATGATCCTGCGAATATCATATTGATCACAGGTCGTGCGGCTGTTGTTAACCGCCTTGCTGAAATTATCGAACGTGTTGACCGAGCAGGTGACAAAGAAATCGAAGTTGTAGAGCTTAGAAATGCGTCTGCAGCGGAAATGGTTCGTATTGTTGAGGCATTGAACAAATCGACGGCTCAAAAAAATACCCCCGCTTTCTTAGAACCTAAACTAGTAGCGGATGAGCGCACTAACTCGATTCTTATATCGGGTGACCCGCAGGTTCGTAAACGCTTACGCAAGCTTATCATGCAATTGGATGTTGAAATGGCAACCAAAGGCAACAACCGAGTTGTTTACCTTAAGTATGCTAAAGCGGAAGACCTTGTTGATGTGCTGAAAGGTGTTTCCGATAATCTGCAAGCTGAAAAGCAAGGTGGAGCTCAAGGTGGCGGTGGTGCGAAAGCACGTAACGAAGTTATGATCTCTGCTCACGTTGGTACCAATGCACTGGTCGTAACGGCTCCGCCAGACATTATGCGTGCCATCGAAGATGTGATTTCCCAATTGGACATTCGTCGTGCGCAAGTGCTTATCGAAGCGATGATCGTGGAGTTAGATGAAGGGGATGGCGCTAACCTTGGTGTTCAATGGGGTAATTTAACTACGGGTGCAGCTGTACAGTTTGCGAATTCCGGAGCGTCTATAGGCAGTGTTATGGTTGGCTTGGAAGAAGCTAAAGATACCACTGAGACAAAAGCGGTGTATAACTCCGATGGTGAGTTTTTGCGAAATGAAACGACCACCACTAAGGGTAGCTATGACACTTTGGCTAAAGCGCTTGGTGGTGTGAATGGTGCTGCGCTAAGTTTTATCGCGGGTGATTGGACTGCGTTAGTGAGCGCTGTTTCAAGTGACTCCAATTCGAATATTCTTTCTTCTCCAAGCATTACAGTGATGGATAACGGTGAAGCGTCATTCGTTGTTGGTGAAGAAGTACCTGTTTTGACTGGTTCTGCTACTGGATCTAACAATGACAACCCATTCAGTACGGTTGAACGAAAAGAAGTCGGTATCAAGTTGAAAGTGGTTCCGCAAATCAACGAAGGCGATTCAGTTCAATTGACCATTGAACAAGAAGTGTCGAATGTATTGGGTGCAGATGGAGCGGTCGATGTACGATTCGCTAAGCGTCAACTTAATACGTCGGTGATGATTCAAGATGGTCAAATGTTGGTACTAGGTGGTTTGATTGACGAACGTGCTTTAGAAAGTGAAGCGAAAGTGCCTTTGCTCGGTGACATTCCTATCTTAGGGCATTTGTTCAAATCAACCAGTACAAAAGTATCGAAGAAAAACCTGATGGTCTTTATCAAGCCAACCATTATTCGAGATGGCGTAACGGCCGATGGCATTAGCCAGCGCAAATACAACTACATTCGTGCCGAGCAACTTCTTAAAGCTGAAGAAGGCTTGAAATTGCTGAATGACGAATTTGTTCCTGTGCTTCCTAAGTATGGTGAAGATATTCGCCACCCTGAAGAGTTGCGAGCATTCATTGAGCAGCTGGAGGCGAAATAATGGCGGATACGCTGGTCGTTTCTGAAGGCTTTGTTCGCTTACCTTTTGCTTTTGCTAACCGACATAAAGTGGCGATGGAAGTCGCTACTCAGCCGGGTGCTTTACCTAGCCTTTATTATGTAGAACCCTTAGCACTTGACGTACTCACTGAAGTACGTCGAGTGGTAAAAAAATCATTCACCCCTGTTGCTCTTGCCGCTCAAGACTTTGAGAGCAAACTAACAGAGTTGTATCAACGAGATTCTTCCGAAGCGCGTCAATTAATGGAAGACATTGGTGCCGACAACGACGACTTCTTTTCGTTGGCTGAAGAGCTGCCACAAAATGAAGACTTGTTGGAATCAGAAGACGATGCGCCAATCATCAAACTGATTAACGCCATGCTAGGCGAAGCGATCAAAGAAGGCGCGTCGGATATTCATATCGAAACCTTCGAAAAATCCCTTTCCATTCGTTTCCGTGTGGATGGCGTTTTGCGTGAAGTTCTCGCACCAAGCAGAAAGCTAGCACCGCTGCTGGTTTCTCGCGTTAAAGTTATGGCGAAATTAGATATTGCAGAGAAGCGAGTTCCACAAGATGGTCGAATTTCACTGCGAATAGGTGGACGAGCGGTCGATGTTCGTGTGTCGACAATGCCATCATCGCACGGTGAGCGTGTGGTTATGCGTCTTCTTGATAAAAACGCGACTCGCCTTGATTTACATAGCCTTGGTATGACACCTCGCAATCATGATGGTTTCCAAACTCTGATCAAACGCCCACACGGTATTATTCTGGTCACCGGTCCTACGGGTTCTGGTAAATCCACCACCTTGTATGCGGGGCTTCAGGAGCTGAACAGCAGTGAGAGCAATATCTTAACGGTGGAAGATCCGATTGAATTTGACATCGACGGTATCGGTCAGACTCAGGTAAACCCGAAAGTAGACATGACGTTTGCCCGTGGCTTACGTGCAATTCTTCGTCAGGATCCCGATGTGGTGATGGTCGGGGAAATACGTGACTTAGAGACTGCCCAAATTGGTGTTCAAGCATCGTTAACGGGTCACTTAGTGATGTCAACTTTACACACCAATACCGCGGTCGGTGCGATTACGCGTCTGCGTGATATGGGCATCGAACCGTTCTTGATTTCGTCTTCTCTACTGGGCGTTCTGGCGCAGCGATTGGTTCGTACCCTTTGCCCTGATTGTAAACAGCCATTTGAGGCGGATAAAGAGCAGAAAAAGCTGTTTAATTTGACAGAATCTGAGCCCCTT
Source organism: Vibrio sp. vnigr-6D03 (assembly GCF_002835515.1). NCBI lineage: Bacteria > Pseudomonadati > Pseudomonadota > Gammaproteobacteria > Vibrionales > Vibrionaceae > Vibrio > Vibrio sp. vnigr-6D03. The sequence continues at coordinate 28,126 of NZ_PIZL01000028.1, read as the reverse complement.
ACATTGTACAAAGCGTGTGGTTGTGAATCGTGTAACTTTAAAGGTTATCGAGGACGTACTGGTATCCATGAATTGTTGGTTATTGATGACGACGTTCAAGAGCTCATTCATAGTGAAGCCGGAGAACAAGCCATTGAGAAACATGTACGTGGTGCCACACCTAGTATTCGTGATGATGGTTTGAGTAAGGTCCGCCAAGGGAAAACGACGCTTGAAGAAGTCATGCGCGTGACCAAGGAAGTATAATGGCGGCATTTGAATATAAAGCTCTGGATGCTAAGGGAAAACAGAAAAAAGGTGTTATCGAAGGGGATAACGCACGCCAAGTTCGTCAAAAGTTAAAAGAACAAGGCTTAATTCCCGTTGAAGTGATTGAAACAAAAGCAAAAGAAGCGAAAGCCTCTTCGTCTGGCTTCTCTTTCAAGCGTGGGATCAGCACCAACGACTTAGCATTACTGACTCGTCAACTATCAACACTCGTTCAGGCAGGAATGCCTCTAGAAGAGTGTTTGAAAGCCGTCGCGGAACAAACCGAAAAAGCGCATATTCGCACCATGATGGTGGCAGTTCGTTCTCGAGTTGTTGAAGGGTATACGCTTTCAGACAGCTTAGGTGATTACCCACATGTGTTTGATGACCTTTTCCGAGCGATGGTAGCTGCGGGTGAGAAATCAGGGCATTTAGATACGGTGCTAGATCGCCTTGCCGACTACGCAGAAAACCGTCAGAAGATGCGATCTAAGCTTCAACAAGCGATGATTTATCCTGTCATGCTGACGTTGATCGCTGTCTCTGTTATCGCTTTTCTTCTCGCGACCGTGGTTCCTAAAATTGTCGACCAATTTGTCCAAATGGGACAAAAGCTACCTGCATCTACTGAATTTCTATTACTGGCAAGTAACTTTGTTCTGAACTGGGGCGTGGTTTTGGTTGTGGTGACTCTGGTCAGCATTGTGTTGTTTCAAGCTGCGCTGCGAAAACCGTCTATTCGCTTAAAGTGGGATCGTTGGATCCTCGGATTACCTGTTATTGGCAAAGTAGCACGCGGTCTTAATACCTCTCGTTTTGCGCGCACACTGTCGATTTGTACGTCCAGCGCCATTCCCTTATTGGACGGTATGAAAGTCGCAGCAGACGTAATGAGCAATCAATTTGTCAAAGAGCAAGTCTTGTTGGCGGCGGATAAGGTCCGAGAAGGGGCAAGTTTAAGAAAATCCTTGGAACAAACTCGTCTTTTCCCACCCATGATGTTGCATATGATCGCCAGTGGAGAGCAAAGTGGTGAGCTTGAGCAAATGTTGACTCGTGCTGCGGACAACCAAGACCGAGATTTTGAATCTCAGGTCAATATGGCATTAGGGGTATTTGAACCACTATTGATTGTTTGCATGGCCGGCATTGTTTTGTTCATTGTGGTGGCGACGCTAATGCCATTGTTAGAGCTCAACAATTTGGTGTCAGGTAAATAAGAATCGAGTTAACGAAGGCGTTTGCCTTAATTTATTTTGTTTCACTTGTGCTTAAAGCGGCTCAATGAATTGAAATCGGCTTTAAGCAAATTGAATGTCGGAATGTAACGTGTGCGTAGAATGATTACAGCGCGCATTTTGGAGGAAATATGCATAACAGAAGTAATATAAAGCAGTCTGGCTTTACGCTATTAGAAGTCATGGTTGTGGTTGTAATTTTGGGTATTCTGGCGAGTTTCGTTGTACCTAACCTATTAGGTAACAAAGAAACAGCAGACCAACAGAAAGCCATTACTGACATTGTCGCTCTAGAAAATGCTTTAGATATGTACAAGTTGGATAACAGTGTGTACCCATCAACGGATCAGGGGTTGGAAGCGTTGGTTTCTAAACCATCGGCTTCGCCAGAGCCACGTAACTACCGCGACGGCGGGTACATCCGACGCCTACCTAACGATCCTTGGGGTAATGAATATCAATATTTAAGCCCAGGTGACAACGGCACAATCGACGTCTTTACGTTAGGTGCTGATGGTCAAGAGGGTGGTGAAGGTGTTCAAGCCGACATTGGTAACTGGAACATGCAGGACTACCAGTAATTTTACTGGCTTCCCATTTTTCATTTGGTAGTAAGCGAATACGCATGAATAAACAACGTGGCTTTACATTGATAGAAATCATGTTGGTTTTGGTGCTCTTGTCACTCAGTGCGGTAGCGGTTATTACGACGCTGCCGTCTTCAAGTGATGATCGGCTTGAGGAACATGCTCAGCGATTTTCTCAGCGCTTACAGCTTCTTAATGAAGATGCCATGTTGAATGGAAAGGATTTTGGTGTTTGGTTTGATGAAGACAAAGGGCAGTATCGATTTGTAACGCTCACCAATGAAGGTTGGGAAAAAATGGCGGAAAATCGGTACTACTCAGAGTCGGATTTAGAAGCTGAATTTGCGATATCTTTGCAATTGGGCAGTGATGAATGGGGCGACGATGATCGCTTGTTTGAGCCAGGAAGTCTGTTTGATGAGGAGATGTTCGCCGATGAAGAAAAGAAAAAGCAATCACCTCCGCCTCAAGTAATGGTTCTTTCAAGTGGTGAGATAACCCCTTTTCAAGTTGCATTTTATCCCAACGTTGGGGATGAATTTCAAGATGGATGGCGTATTAAAGCCGCCGATAATGGGTTTATAAGTATATTCAGACCAGGAGAGCGCGATGAAGATGAATAGGCCAAGCGCCCATCGCACTCGTGGTATGACCTTGATAGAAGTGCTGGTAGCACTCGCAATTTTTGCAACGGCTGCCATCAGTGTGGTGAGGGCGGTCACTCAGCATATCAATACGCTCGGCTATCTAGAGGAAAAAATGTTTGCTGCCATGGTAGCGGACAACCAAATGGCGAAAGTCCTGCTTGGTAAAGCGCCAAAAAAAGAACAGAAAGGCAAAGAAGAATTGGCAGGACAAACATGGTACTGGTTGGTTAAACCCGTGCCAACTGACAATGGTGTTATCAGTGCTTTCGATGTGTCTGTTTCTAAAGAGGCAGATGGCAAAAGTGCCATAGTGACGGTGAGAAGTTATGCGTCACCATAAAGCATCAGGATTTACTCTCATTGAAGTGCTGGTGGCGATCGCGGTATTTGCCAGCTTAAGCATGGCAGCGTATCAAGTTGTTAATCAGGTACAGTTGAGCAACGCGCAGTCGATTGAAAAAACAGAGCGACTGCAAACAATGCAGAGAGCACTTATCTGGATGGACAACGATTTCAGACAAATGGCGTTACGCCAGATGAGAACCAACGGAGAATCGCCGTCTGAAACCTTGTTAAGTTACGGAGACTATGTCTTAGAGTCTGATGATAAAGGCATTATTTTTAACCGATTAGGTTGGCAAAACCCGCAAAGTGTTTTCCCTAGAGGGGAAGTCACAAAAGTAGGGTATCGAATCCGTGAAGAAAAGCTCGAAAGGGTATGGTGGCGATACTCGGACACCCCAGCAGGTCAGTTACCATTATCTCGCCCAATTTTGGAAGATGTTGAAGCCTTTTCCGTAACGTTTTACGAAAATGGTGAATGGAAAGAGGAATGGACTAAGCCTAGAGCACTACCTGCTGCGATTGCGATAACACTAACATTGAAAGATTACGGCGAAATAGAGCGAGTGTATCTGACGCCTGGCGGTGAACTTTCTATTGTTACTCCCAAGCAGCAACAAGGGTCTGAGGGAGAAAATTCTGGCGGAGGAAATAATGGTTAAGCGTTCCTCCCAATCTGGCGTAGCTTTAATCGTAGTTTTGCTCTTGCTGGCTGTCATGACGGCAATAGCAGCATCGATGTCTGAGCGCTTGTTCATCAATTTTCATCGAGCGGGTAATCAGGTCAATCATCAGCAAGCGTATTGGTATAGCCTTGGTGTTGAAGCGTTAGCTAAAGTCGGTATAGAACAAAGCTACAAAGATAATGAAACAATCAACCTCAGCCAGCCGTGGGCGTTAAAAGAACAGACATACCCACTGGACTATGGCACTGCCAAAGGTAAGTTGGTTGATATGCAGGCGTGCTTTAACATCAACGTATTGACCAGTGTTAAAGCTCGGGTAGAAACTGCCCAGAAGCCGTTTCTTGTTAAAGTGTGGCAAAACATTATCGAGCAACAAGACGTTGAACCCTATACCGCAGAAGTGATCGCGGATTCCAGTTGGGATTTTGTCGATAATGACGCCAATGTTCTCACAAGTTATGGCGCAGAAGACAGCACTTATGAGGGGTTTCAGCCTCCTTATTTGACTGCGAATGGATTTTTGGCAGATCGCTCAGAGTTAAGAGCGATCCAGCAGGTAAGTGCACCTATTATGGATAAATTGTCTCCTTTAGTATGCGCATTACCAACCAACGAGTGGAAACTCAACGTAAATACAATTTCCGAAGACCAGGCAGACATTTTGGCAGCCTTATTTCAGCCGCACTTAAGCAGCAGCAACGCCAAAGAGCTTATCGCCAATCGAAAGTTTGATGGGTGGGACAGCATAGACAGTTTTATGTCAGAGCCAGTCATTAACGGAATTGAAGAAAAAGTGCGTAAGGAAGCACAGGCGCATATTGCAGTAGACAGCCAATACTTTGAGCTGGATGCTCAAGTGATGGTCGATGAATCAAGGGTCAGGATACGTAGCCTGCTCTACAGTAAGGATAGAAAACAAGCGACGGTCGTCCGTCGTAGTTTTGGAGGAATCAGTGAGCGAGTTTCTGACCGTAAGAGTAAGTAGTCAGGTAGACGCCCCAATACAGTGGCTGGTTTGGTCTCCGAGTCAGCAAGAGGTGATCGCAAGTGGCGATCTGAGTCATCGCGATCAACTGGGTGACATAGCGAGTTATGCCACCCAACGCCCGACCATTGTGTTGTTGTCTAGCAGTGATGTACTGCTTAAAGAAGTAGATATACCTGCAGGTGGAGCGCGACAGCTAAACACCATGTTACCGTTTTTGGTCGAAGATGATGTTGCGCAAGATGTTGATGAGTTGCACTTTTCTGTGTTGGCTAAACGGGGTGCAAAAGCCGATGTTGCCGCTGTAGATCGTCAATTTTTAGATAACCTATTAAGTGATCTACGCGAGCACCATATTAACGTTAGGCAAATAATGCCTGACTGTCTTGCGCTGCCTTGGCAAGACAGTGAGATAAGCACACTCCAAATTAACAATCAGTGGCTATTCCGTAGCGGAGCTCATTCTGGGTTTACTCTTCAAAATGAGTGGCTTTCATTGCTGCCATCTGAACCATTTGGTTTGGTTTCAAATCAAGATGACGATCCAGAAGAGCCTTCAGACGAAGAAACGCTTCAAGAAAAAGCCGTATCCAGTTATAGCCCTTTGCCGGAAGATCACGAACAACTTCCTGGTCACTGGAAAGCTGAAGACGCTGAGCTAGCAATGTCGCTGCTGACGCAAGGCGCATTGGCATCGAAAGTGAACCTTCTTACGGGTAGCTTTAAGCCATCATCTTCTCTAACTAAACACTGGAAAGTGTGGCAGAAAGCCGCCATTGCAGCGGTGCTTTTATTAGGTGTACTGACCACACAAAATGTACTTCAAGTGAATGCATTTGAAGCGCAAGCAGCAGAGTATCGAGCGGAAAGCGAGCGTATTTTCCGTCAGGTATTTCCTAATAAGCGGAAAATTCCGACCGTCAGTTACCTAAAAAGACAAATGCGTGATGAGGAGTCTCGTTTGTCCGGTGGCGGAGGTGATGAATCCATGTTGGTTTGGTTAGCTCAGCTACCACAAGCCTTGAAAAAAAATGGTGCTATTGACGTCTTAAGTGTGAAATACGACGGGGCTAGAAACGAAATTCGTATTCAAGCGAAAAGCAAAGATTTTCAAACCTTCGAAACAGCACGAGCGGATCTCGCGCAACAATTTGAGGTTGAGCAAGGTCAGTTGAATAGAAGTGGCAGCGAAGTGTTTGGCAGCTACGTGATTAGGAGAAGACCATGAATAAAGTTAATGCATGGTGGCAATCCATATCGCAAAGAGAGCAGCGTTTAATGGCTGGTTGCAGCTTTTTGGTGCTGGCATTTGCTATATATTGGGGTGGCATTGCGCCGCTAAATGAAAGAGCGGATACAGCACAGACTAAAATCGCTAGTGAAAAACAGCTCTTAGATTGGGTAACAAAAAGTGCGAACTCCATTACGACACTCAGAGTAGCATCGGGTGGAAGTGTGAATGTATCTGGGCAGCCACTTAACCAAGTTGTTTCTTCGACCACGCGACGATATCAAATTGAACTTATCCGAATGCAGCCACGTAGCGAAAGCTTGCAAGTATGGGTTCAACCAGTGCCATTTAATCAGTTAGTCTCTTGGCTTGCTGATTTACGTGAACAACATGGTATCGAAGTGGAATTTCTTGATATCACTCGTACAGAAACTACTGGTCAAGTTGAAGTAAACCGATTACAGCTAAAAAGAGGCAGTTAACTTGAAGCGTATAATTGGGTATGTGTCCGTTTTTGTTTTAGTGCTCATCGTAAGCCTTGTTGTGCACATGCCAGTTGCATTTGTGTATCAATATGCCCCTAAAATTCAGGGACTGAACGTGGGAAGTTTGTCTGGGACGTTGTGGCGTGGACAAGCATCCAAGTTAACGTGGCAGGGGCAAAATTTTGGTCAGCTTAGCTGGGACTTTCAGCCCTCAGCCCTACTGACAGGCAAGGCTGAATATCAAGTGCGCTTTGGTCGTGGTAGTGAGCTTCAATTACACGGTAAAGGAGCTCTAGGCATGGGGTTTGGCGGGCTTTATGGTCACAGCATTTTTGCGTCTATGCCTGCTGAAAAAATATTGGGACTTGCGCAGATTCCCGCTCCAGTTCAGGTAGAGGGGCAATTTGAACTAGCGATTAAAGAGTTCCAATATGCTCAGCCATGGTGTGAAAGTGCAACGGGTAATTTGGCTTGGAACGGTGGCACGCTAGGCACACCACTAGGCAGTCTTATCTTAGGTGAGGTCACTTCTGACTTGGCATGCCAAGATAATAAATTGACTGCAAAAGGCGAGCAGAAACATGCTCAGGTGACGAGCGCGTTTGATGCAAACTTGACGCCTGATCAGCAATACAGTGTGAATGCATGGTTCAAGCCTGGAGCCGAATTCCCTCAATCGATGGGGAGTCAGCTGAATTGGCTGGGCAACCCGAATAACAAAGGTCAGTTTCCTTTTCAGTACTCTGGGCGTCTATAGAGGCGATTAGATGAATTAAAATGGCTCAGCATTGCTGGGCCATTTTGTTATTGATAACGTTATACTTAAACCACTTTAAGTTGTTAGCTCTGCATCCTGTATTTGGAGATGGTTTGAGTGTAGATTGAGCTAATATGAACAAAAATCAATCTCGAAATGCCAACAGTTCATTATTTTTGATGATATATTGTTCCATGTTAATGATTGGGTCAGATTTTTAAGGAAAGGTTATGGCAAGTGAAAAAAAGCCACAAATTTTAGCTACAAAAACGGTCGCCCAATCTAAACTATTTACTATAGAGTCGCTGGATTTACGTTTTTCAAACGGAGAAGAGCGAATCTATGAGCGAATGAAGCCTAGTGGTCGTTCAGCGGTCATGATTGTGCCTGTAACGGAGCAAGGGGACTTACTCTTAATTCGTGAATACGCAGCAGGTACAGAGCGCTATGAGCTCGGGTTCCCTAAAGGTTTAGTGGATCCTGGTGAGTTGCCTATTGAGGCAGCAAACCGAGAATTAAAAGAAGAAATTGGGTACGGAGCGACAGAATTAACCCCTCTTAAAGAGGTGGTGCTGGCTCCATCTTACTTCTCAAGTAAGATGACGTTGTTTCTGGCACGCGACCTGTATTCAGAATCACTGGAAGGGGATGAGCCGGAACCTCTAGAATTGGTACGTTGGCCATTACAGCAAGCTGATGAGCTGCTGACCCATCTGGATTTTTGTGAAGCCCGCAGTATTACTGCACTGATGTTAGCTCAGCGGTATTTAAACACGTCTGAGTAAGGAAATGCCCTATGGCGGAAGATCTTTCTCACCTTATCCCTTCAGTTATCACGGTTGCCCGCAGTGCTGGTCAGCTCATACATGATATCTACGAAAACAAACAATACGAAGAATACACCAAATCGGATGCGACGCCGGTTACGAGTGCAGATATTGCCGCGCACAAATTGATTCTTGAGCGGCTGACGGAATTGACTCCCGATATCCCTGTTTTGTCGGAAGAAGATTCGGATATCAGCCTTGAAAAACGGTGTCAATGGAGCCGTTACTGGCTCGTCGACCCTTTAGATGGGACTCAGGAATTCATTGCACGCAGTGGCGATTTCGCCACTATTATCGCTCTAGTTGAAGACAACGAACCCGTTATGGGTGTGGTATATGCGCCAGTTTCGGGCGTCACTTACTATGCCTATAAAGGGAAAGGCGCTTGGAAAATCCCAGATATGGACGAAAGTGTGGCGATTGAAACGCATCGCCATCACAGCGAAAGCCAATCTTTAGCGATTGCCATTAGCCGCCGTCAAGACATCAATAGTATTACCAGTAAGTTGTGCCCATCTTGGAATTTTGACTTGGTACCGTTAGGGTCAGCAGCGCTTAAAGCCTGCTTAGTTGCAGAAGGGGCAGTAGATTGCTACCTAAGACTAGGTCCAACTGGGGAGTGGGATACTGCCGCGACACAGTGCATTGTCAGTGAAGCGGGGGGGCGTATTCTCAGCACTAAATTAGAACCACTTTCTTATAATGAAAGAGAAACGTTAGAAAACCCTAATTTTATTGTTTTAGGTGATGAGGAACTGCCATGGAATTCGATTCTATTGGCCCACAAATAGCTCAACCATTCTTTTTTATACGCTCATTATTTGAGCTAACCTCTCAAAACTCATGATTAAAATAGCTTTCAATTACAGTCTCCTACCCTGTAATTGAAAGCTATTCAACCAAGAAAAATCTACTGATAAACAAGTTAGTTACCTGTTGGTGAAATTGTGGTCGCAGTATGGGTTTTTTCCTCTATTCATGCCTTGGATTTTTCAAAAAACGTGCTTGTGTATACAACGTCGCCAGATAACAAAGAGCGACATTACACAAAAAATATGAGGATAATATTTTGAAAATAACAAGGAATATGGCCCTAGTCACAGCCATGCTTGCACCTATGGTATCCATAGGCGCAGAAGTACAAGGCGCCGGTTTTGAAATTTCACCACGCATTGTTGGTGGTGGTAACGCAAATACTGCTGACTGGGGATTTTATACCCAAATTGTTTCACGTTACGGAAACCGTTCTTACTGTGGTGCGAGCTACTTAGGTGATGGTTACGTGCTAACTGCTGCGCACTGTGTAGACGGGGATTCACCATCTGGTATTGCTGTTAAAGTCGGTGGATTCATCTACAACGGAACGGATGGTCAGCGTGCTAACGTTAGCAAGATTTACATGCACCCAAACTACGACAAACGTACGTTTACAAACGATATCGCTGTTTTGAAATTGACCAATGATCTTCCGTCTGCGGTGAAGGTAGAGATAGCGGATGGTTCTTTGAGTCAGTATGCAGGTATTGGTGATACATTAAGTGTTGCAGGGCTTGGTCGTACCTCTGAAGGAGGCAGCTCACCTTACAAGTTACAGTCTGTTAACGTTCCTTTGATTTCCGATGCGACGTGTCGAGCAGCAGGTGGAAGCTACACCAATGTAGGCAATGTTGCATTCTGTGCTGGTTTCTCTGCTGGCGGTAAGGATTCTTGTCAGGGCGATAGTGGTGGTCCAATTGTTGTCAATCGTTCTGGTGTGATTACTCAGTTGGGTATTGTCAGTTGGGGTATTGGTTGTGCGCGTCCAGGTAAGTATGGCGTTTACAGTGATATTGCTGCATTACGCGGCTGGCTAGATACGGTGATTACCTCTAACCCTGGCGGCAGCTACGCTGTTGGATACACCAAGAACCAGACATTGTCTTCGTTTAAAGTCGGTGAAACGAAATCCCATACGTTTAGTATTAAAAATAACGGCACACAGTCGTTTACTTTGAACAACGTCCGCGCGGTAGCGTCCGGTGTCGCCACCTCAGTAGTTGTTGGTCGTGATACCTGTTCTCAAACTACTTTGACTGCGGATCAAAGCTGTCAGGTCGCTGTTGAATTTGGTGCAACTCAAGCGGGTCTAGCGAAGGCACAGCTTTCCTTCTCAACCGATCAAGGTACAAGTTCGTATCAAGCAAATGTGAGTGCGGATGCTACAACGGCTGGTGGCGGTGGTGGCAATTATGATCACGTGTACCCACAAAATATTGGCAGCTACACATTTGGTACGGTGGTACTGGCTGAAGATGGCAATCGTTACCAATGCCTAGGGTTCCCTGGCGGTCTTTGGTGCTCGGCTGGTGGAGCATACGCACCAGGTACAGGCTGGGCCTGGAATGACGCTTGGAGCAAGCTGTAATTGATGTGCTTTGAGTTTGCTGTAAAGCACCGTTAAACCAAATAAAAAGCCGGGAATCATTATTCCCGGCTTTCGTCTTTTTGATTCTTTCTACCTGCGGCGATTTAGTGCTTAGTAGTAAGAGTGTTCTCCTCGGTCGTGCTCGGTAGAGTCACGTACCGCTGTCAATTCACCTTCGAATTGAGCCAAGAGCTCTTTCTCAATCCCTTCTTTCAACGTGACATCAACCATGGAGCAACCGTTACAGCCGCCGCCAAATTGAACCAGTGCAACACCGCTTTCTGAAATTTCGATCAGACTTACGTGACCACCGTGCCCTGCCAGTTGAGGGTTAACCTGAGTTTGAATGGCGTACTCGACGCGTTCCATTAATGATGCGTCATCAGACACTTTACGCATTTTTGCATTCGGTGCTTTAAGCGTAAGTTGAGACCCCATCTTATCTGTAACGAAGTCGATCTCTGCATCCTCAAGGAATGGTAAGCTGAGTTCGTCGACAAACGCAGAAAAGAGTTCAAATGTTAATTCAGTATCGCTGGCTTCCACAGCTTCTGGTGGGCAGTAAGAAACGCCACACTCAGCGTTTTGCGTTCCTGGGTTTACCACAAAGACACGAATGTTTGTGCCTTCAGGTTGCTGCTCAAGCAATTTCCCAAAGTGAGATTGTGCGTTTTCCGTAATAGTAATTGTATTTGACACGACCAATACCCGAGTGATTTTGTAAACTATTTGACCATTTTACCCCTGTCGATATTTCGATCCAGCTTTTTAAGTCATAACTTATTTACGTTAAGTCGGATCAGGGGTTCGGCATACGCAGTAAATATCGACCCTTTCTACCCCAACATCAAGTAGTAATTGGCATAATTGTCGGATAGTGCTGCCCGTCGTCACGACGTCATCAACAATCGCCATGTGTTTTGCCACGCGAGAAGAATCGAGAGTGAATGCATTTTTTAGGTTGAGAAGGCGGGCTTTACGATCGAGCCCCTGTTGTGCGCGAGTGGGCTTTATACGTCTGAATATTTGATTGTCAAAGCGCTCGGTGACACCAAGGTGCTGGCACAATGATTTCGCTAGGTAATCGCTTTGATTGTAGCCTCGCCAAAGTTGCCGACGCCAATGGAGTGGGACTGATGTAATAATCTCAGCGGGCTGAGAAATTTGCTCTGTAAGGAGATAGGTGAGATCTCCAGACAACCAGAATTGATGTTGATGTTTGAAGCTGTGAATATAGTTCGATAATGGGGGCTGATAATCTCCCACACAATATAAGCGCCGCCATGGTGGAGGTACTGAGAGGCATTGACCGCACTGCTCAACCGTATTGAGGGTGGGTAGCCCACATTGTAAACATCGGTTCTTTTCTCTCAGATCCTCTAAACAAGCGTCACACCATCTTGTTTTTGGTGTACTTTCCTCAATGTTCAGACCACATGAAGGGCATTGAAGTTTAAAATGGTGGTGAATTTTAATTTTCAGCCAGTGGGAAAAAGCCATATAAAGTCTTTTGTATTCATTGGATTGAATATGTTACTAAATACATTTGCTGTACGAAATACGTTTTAAGGGAAAAAAGCATGACAACATCGTTGTATTGGCAATCATTCGGGCAAGGTCCAGATCTGATATTGCTTCATGGATGGGGAATGAATGGTGCGGTGTGGCAGCAAACGGCAGAGCGCTTGGCTCGCCACTTTTCTGTCCACGTTGTGGATTTACCTGGGTACGGTCATAGCCACCAAGTTCATGCAAAAAATCTTGAAACAATAGCGGAGAGCATTCTGCAAGATGCGCCTGAAAAAGCAATTTGGGTCGGGTGGTCACTGGGTGGCTTAGTGGCAACCCACGTAGCACTAAAGCACAGCGAAAGAGTTGCTAAGTTGATCACGGTAGCCAGCTCACCAAAATTTGCTGCCGAAAAGCCTTGGCGTGGCATTCAGCCTAATGTACTGACCTTATTCACAGAGCAGTTGGTTGAGGATTTCCAGCAAACCGTTGAACGTTTCATGGCACTCCAAGCTATGGGTAGCCCATCCGCTCGCCAAGATGTGAAGCAATTAAAACAAGCGGTGCTCTCACGTCCACTGCCCGATCCTAAGGTGTTGTTAGCGGGGTTAGATATGTTAGCGAATATTGATCTCCGCTCCGATGTCGCTGAGATTAAGGTACCTTATCTACGAGTATATGGGCGCTTGGATGGGCTGGTCCCCATTAAAGTTGCCAAAGACATGCAAACATGGGCACCCAACAGTCATCAGCACACGTTCGAGCAATCATCACACGCTCCTTTTATGACAGAGCTAGAACTGTTTTGCGAAAAGATCACCGACTTCTGTAAATAAATTGAACAATCTGCCGTTATAAGTGTAAGCAGGCTAAACTGTAACCAGATTGGTTTTGCCATTGCCATCATTGGCAAGAGGTCGTGAGACTCCTTATATGTACCTGTTTCACGGCAATGTTACCGTTGTGGGAGGTTTGTTATGTTAGTGAACCCGACCAGTGCCAGCGTTCCGCTGATTGCCCCGTCGGTCAATATACAAACCGAACAAGTCGCACGAGACAATAAAGTCAAAGAGCCTATAGCACCCGCTACAGAATTGACCAAGTCGAGTGCAGAGCGAAAGGCAACGCTAGAGGAAAGGCGTCGAAAACGAGCCGCTTGGAATGCAGAAGATCATCCCGACTACGAGTTGGATTCCGATGCCGAAACTGAGTATCACGAAGAGCCTATCGACAAGCTTGAACGGTTGTTTGATTTAATTGCACTGCAATCCTACAGTACCCAGCAAGGAAAGGGGTATACCATCCGTTTCCGTTTGCCAGCCAGTGTGCTGAACGATGCGATTAATGAAGGTAAGATGGCGAAACGCCGCACCATTATTAAATACCATTATGGGCATTCTGTCGCGCCTCATACGCCATCAGAAGTGATTGCGATTACTTAAATCGCCAAATCAAAAAGACCACCTTTTAGGTGGTCTCTTTTTTAACTTTCTGATTGCTTTTTTACTTTCGAATTACTTTTTAGCTTTCCGATTGCCGGCTTTCTTGTATGGTCAATTTGACTTCTGTGGGCAGTAGCTTTGAAAGCGTTTCTGCCAGCTGCTTTGTCTTTTCCAAATCACATTGTCCGTCTACATCCAAGTAGCCTTGCTCTTTTAGAGTACTAAATAGAGCGGCGAATACTCCTTTGTCAAAAAATTCTGGCGCGTTGATACCATGTAAACGACCAAGCCTTTGTGCCACTTGTTGGCTGTGTTGCTCGAGTTCTGTTCTACCCAATTCAGGTGCCGCTACGAGTTGGGTAATGGCAATAGAATAACGCTGCAGCGTTTCCTGTATGGTTCTAGCGTATAAAATCAGAGACTGTATCCGGCATTGGCTTAAAGATACGTTTCCATCATTTAAGGTAATCAGTTCTTGCCGAGCAAACTCTTCGATTGTCTGGGTAACCACGTCTCCGATATCACTTTCGTCATAATGGATAAACAGTTCTTTCTTTAAGAAAGGGTACAAGGTCGTTACCGAATCAATGATTGAAGACAGCTTGATGTTTTCATGCTGAACAACCAGTTGAGCTATCAAAGAGGGGATAGCAAATAAATGAATGATGTTATTACGATAGTACGTCATCAGAATGGACTGTTGGCGATCAAGGGAGATGATGTCGCCCATACTGTCGGGTTCAATGACAAATTTATCTAAGCTTATTGCATGATGAACCAAGTCTTCCGCATTGCTATCTGGTGTGGTGCTGGTGCAGGAATAAGGGACTTGGCGAAGTAACGCAAGGTAGCTGTCTATCTGCTGAACCAAAGTTTCGCGAGACAAAGCGCGTTGCCTAGATGCCGATAAGGCGAGAGCACACAAGGTTAGCGCATTAGTGGCCGCTGCTTTGTTTATGTGCGTCATCATTTTCTCAGCCAAATGGTTCACCACGGGTGTCATCCACTGAGGTTTAGGGCTGTTAACCGCATCAATGTCGTTTGTCCATTCTGGTACATGTTCGTTAAGGTATTGGTTCAGTGGAATAGGTTCACCAAAGTTCACATACCCCTGTCCAAAATTACGAAGTTTACGCAATGTTTTCAGAACAAGACCCGCATTTTCTTTTTCTTTGCGTTTGCCTCTGAGTTCTTTTGCGTAGGTGGATACTTCCATAACATGTTCATAGCCAATATAGACTGGCACTAGAGTCACGGGGCGATTTAACCCTCGCAGCATTGCTTGAATCGTCATGGCTAGCATGCCGGTTTTTGCTTGCAACAACCGCCCTGTTCGGGAGCGACCGCCTTCACTGAAGTATTCAACGGAATACCCTTTGGCAAACAGTTCTGCAAGATATTCGCGGAAGATCGTGGAATACAGTTTATTGCCTTTAAAGCTGCGACGAATAAAGAACGCGCCTCCTCGGCGGAAGATAGGCCCTGCAGGGAAGAAGTTTAAATTGATTCCAGCGGCAATGTGTGGAGGAACCATCCCTTCTTGATACAACACATAGGACAAAAGCAAGTAATCCATATGGCTTCGATGACAAGGCACGTAAACAATTTCGTGACCATCCTGCGCCAGCTTTCGCACAGTGGAAGCGTTGTTGATACTGAGACCTTGGTAAAGTTTGTTCCACAACCAGCCTAAGAAGCGATCGCCACGTTTAACCAATGAATAAGAAAAATCGGCGGCGATTTCATCCATGATCGCTTTGGCTTCTTTTTCGGCTTTTTCTTGGCTAATGTTTTTGCTTTTGACTTCGTCTGCGACCGCTTTTTTAATGGCTTCAGATTTCAATAAGCGTTGAAACAAAACTTGGCGGTTAGGAAGGTTCGGACCCGACGCCGCTAATTTTTGGCGAGAAAAATGAATTCTAGCGACTCGTGTTAATTTGTGAGCGATTTCTTGGTCGGTACCGTGGCTATCTGCCATTGAACGCAGCGAAACCACAGGGCTAAATCGCACTAGACAGTCTCGCCCTGAAAGCAGTAATGCTTTTGCTTTTTGAGGGCCATTTAAACTTTCAAGGTACGGTTTTTGGTTCTCTTCTTTTCCTGGTTTTCGACCCCAAAGTACACTTACAGGCAGCACTTGAACATCTAAGTCACTGTCACTGTTATGCAAACCGAGTAGCTTCGTAAACAAATCAACGGACTCAGAGGGTGCATCGTGATCATTCTGAATCAACGTAGGTCGTGAAGAGGTAAACACAAAGCGTCCAAACGGCTGACCATTAATTTCCAGTGGGGTCAACGGATCGGGTAACCCCTGTTCTAGGGCATACCTTTGGAATGTTAGTAGGTCGACGTTAGAGCGAAACGGCAGTGCGTAAACGATGGGTTTGGAAATATCGATTCCCAAATCTTCTACCGGATTCGATGGGATAGTTGTCCCTTTTACCAATACCGACAAAGGTAACTTCATCAAAGTTCGAGAAAGAGATTGTCCAGAAGACATAGCGAATGTTTGCCTCAACATGTTTGTTTCGATGGCGAGTTGTATAGGGGCTGTTTATCTTTCGTGGTTAAATTTTGTTCGAGTTCTATGTCTTTTAATCGCGGCGCAAGGTGTGACGCCTAGTCATTCTAAGCAAATACCTTGCAACAAAGAGTAAAAGACATAGAAACGAACCCTTTGGGCAGCATTTGTGGCTTATTTCTACTGCGTTATCGCTCATTGATGTAGAGCGACTACACCGAATGAGCTCTGCCTTGTATAAATCACCCACAAATTGCTGCAAAAATCATCTCGAAAGATAAACAGTCCCTAAAACATCACCACTTGATTAATTGCGCTGCAAGGATAGCAGAAACTGGTCTAACCTTTTATTCAAATTTGCCACTATCTCTAAAGCGCTACATTGGCTCGCATCAATGAAACGGAGATGAATCGAGCTCTTATTTCGCAAAGCATATCGAAGGCAGATGGACATAGCATGAACCCAAAACAACAAACCCGTTAAAAAATAGACAATTGTCTTTGATTTCGTCGATTTACTGGATATACTCACAGTTAACTGTATAAAAAGACAGGTGGACCATGAAGCCATTAACGCCGCGCCAACAACAAGTTTTCGATTTAATCAAAGATAAGATCGATGTATCCGGTATGCCACCCACTCGTGCAGAAATTGCCCGTGAGTTGGGTTTCCGTTCTGCCAATGCAGCAGAAGAACATTTAAAAGCTCTTGCCAGAAAAGAAGTGATCGAGATCATTCCCGGTGCTTCACGTGGTATCCGAATTCTCCTAGAAGATGAAGAAGAAGAAGGTTTACCTTTGATTGGTCAGGTTGCAGCAGGTGAGCCAATTCTGGCTCAAGAACACGTTGAAACACATTACCAAGTTGATCCTGCCATGTTTAAACCGCAAGCCGATTTTTTGCTTCGTGTTAACGGTATGAGCATGAAAGATATTGGCATTATGGATGGCGATTTGTTGGCTGTTCATAAAACCTCAGATGTGCGTGATGGACAGGTTGTTGTTGCTAGAGTCGATGAAGACGTGACGGTTAAGCGTCTTGAGCGTAAAGGATCTACGGTTTTGCTTCATGCTGAAAATGAAGAGTTTGAACCGATTAAAGTCGACCTCACCTCACAGCACTTAGCGATTGAAGGTATTGCCGTTGGTGTGATCAGAAATGCAGATTGGATGTAATTAAATTTTGCATTATTAAATGATAGTCATTATCATCTAGCTATTATTGTAGGGAAGATGATAATGACACAACCTCACTTCAAACGACCTAAAACTCACTACCAGATTCCAGCAAATCTGCTTCAGCCTATGTGGTTGCGAAGCAGAGAAAGCTTGGTTGACGATGGATTGGTTTACGATCCTATTGCGGCTAGTGCATGTCAGCGTTGTGAGTTAGCACCTGAATGTTTGTCTGGCGATGTTGATCAGAAGCAACTTCTGAATGCCACTCTAACTCAGCTGTGTGATGAAAGAGTGAAAAGCTTTTTGATGGATAACCCTGAAGCTTGGATCTTGAACGTTGGGGCTGGATTAGATACCCGTTTCTACCGCTTAGATAACGGTCGTTGTCATTGGTTGGAGCTGGATATCAGCGAAAATTTACTTTGGCGACAAAAGCTATTTCATCCAAGTGAACGTTACCAATTACGATGCGGCAGCGTAGTTGATACCAACTGGCTTAACGATTTACCTGTTCCCGAATCTTCCCCTGTTCTTATTGTCTGTGAACATGCACTCCTTGATTGCGACGAATCCCAAGTTGCTCAGTTTATTAGAACATTGGGTCGTCGATTTATTCATGCTCAAGCGTGTTTTGTTTTGGCGGGGGATTTAGCGAACTCTCATTGGGGTAAAAAGCTCGGTGGAGGTGGTTACAAACACGCAATCAGCCGACCTAAAGAGAAATTGCTTAATTGGCTTCCATGGTATCAATGGGTTACGGTACATTCTCCTATGGATAAAAACTGCAGTCGATGGAAACGCTGGCAACGCTGGCTATCAAAAATGTCCTTCTTCAAGCACCGAATGACCCCAGTCCTTCTACACATGCGATGGTGATTGATTAATCAATCTCTAAACGCTAACCTCGACGCCATAATTGTCGAGGTTCCACGTGATTAAATCCCAATATCTATCCTTTCTTTCTAATTGGTCTTTGCACAAGCAAGTGCTTTGGCTCGCTATTCCTATGGTTTTGTCCAATATCACCATTCCTTTACTTGGTTTGGTGGACGCTGCGGTTATTGGACATCTAGATCATGCATGGTATTTGGGGGGAGTCGCTTTGGGCGGCACGATGATAAGTGTGTCATTTTGGCTACTGGGCTTCCTGCGTATGGCGACAACCGGCTTAACAGCACAAGCAACGGGAGCAAAAAGTGGGGAGCAGCTTTGTCTTGTGTTGCTTCAAGGCTTAATGATGGCTGGAATGTTTGCGCTGCTATTCCTTTCGCTTCACCCATGGGTTTCAGAGTGGGTGTTTGCTCTGAGTGATGCCAGCGAACAGGTGAAATTCTATGGTCAACAATACTTTTCAATACGCGTATGGAGTGCGCCAGCTGCGCTTGCTAATTTCGTTATTCTTGGGTGGTTATTAGGCACACAAAACGCGAAAGCTCCAATGTGGATCGTGATTGTGTCCAACCTTACAAATATTATGCTCGATCTTCTTTTCGTTATGGGTTTTGGCTGGAAAGTGGAAGGGGCAGCGTTGGCATCTGTACTGGCCGACTATACGGGCATGTCTTTAGGTTTATTCTTTGTCTATCGCTCATGGATTAAGCTCGCGCTGCCATCTGTTTTCAGCCAGCTAGGTGCGCTCACCAATGGAATAGGGCGGTTTGTTCGTCTTAATCGCGACATATTTTTGCGTTCATTGTGTTTACAGGCAGCGTTTACGTTTATGACTTTCCAAGGTGCCAGCTTTGGCGATGACGTGGTGGCGGCAAACGCAGTATTGATGAGCTTTTTGATGATGATCTCTTACGGCATGGACGGGTTTGCCTATGCGATGGAAGCAATGGTAGGGAAAGCCATTGGAGCCAAAGATGAGAAGCAGTTGAAACTGTCGTTGATGGGAACGTTTTTCTGGAGTTTAATTATCTGTGCACTCTTGACGCTGGTGTTTGCTTTGGGGGGATCGCTACTGATCTCGATGATCACAGACATTCCTATTGTTCGAGAGCATGCCAACGTTTACTTGCCATGGCTAATCGCAATGCCTTTGGTTTCTATGTGGTGCTTCCTATTCGACGGCATCTTTATTGGCGCCACAAAAGGTAAAGAAATGCGCAATAGCATGTTTGTTGCGACGTGCAGCTTCTTCCTTGTCTTTTTCGCTTTTTCTGACTTCGGAAACCATGCGTTATGGTTGGCTATGTTGAGCTTTATGGGGATGAGAGGACTGGGGTTAGCGATTGTGTTTGTCTATCAATGGCGCAGAAATCTGTTTCTTGCTTAGCTTTTATGCGGAGTATTGTTTTACAAAAAAGAGGGTCAGCGAATGCTGACCCTCTTACTTTGAAGCTGTGAAATCAGAACAAACGGTTTAAACCATTCAATGCCGCGACTCGGTACGCTTCTGCCATTGTCGGGTAGTTAAAGGTAGTGTTGACGAAGTACTCAATGGTATTCGCCTCGCCTTTTTGTTCCATGATGGCTTGTCCGATATGGATAATTTCCGCTGCACGTTCACCAAAACAGTGAATGCCCAATATTTCTTTTGTCTCACGATGGAAAAGTATTTTTAATGAGCCAATATCTTTCCCTGCTATTTGCGCCCTTGCAAGGTGCTTAAATGACGAACGACCCACTTCATACGGTATTTTTGCAGCTGTTAGCTCTTGCTCGGTTTTACCCACAGAGCTGATTTCAGGGATGGTGTAGATACCCGTCGGAATATCTTCAATCAGGTGATTGTCAGCCTGACCTTTCGTGATGGCCTGAGCGACAAATCGACCTTGATCGTATGCCGCGCTAGCAAGGCTTGGGTAACCAATTACATCACCAACAGCGTAAATGTGTTCTACATCGGTTTGGTAATTGGTGTTCACACTGAGCTGACCACGAGAATCAGGTGTTAGACCCACATTCTCTAAATTCAACTTATCCGTATTACCTGTTCGTCCATTGGCGTAAAGGATACAGTCTGCTCGCATTTTTTTACCCGATTCCAAATGAATCACGACACCTTCATCGGAGGCTTCAATTCGCTCATAAGTTTCATCGTTGCGAATAATGACACCGCTATTCCAAAAGTGATAAGACAGTGCATCGGAGGTTTCGTTATCTAGGAAAGATAGCAGCCTGTCGCGTGTGTTGATGAGGTCGGTTTTTACACCGAGCCCACGGAAGATTGAAGCGTACTCACAGCCGATGACGCCTGCACCATAAATAATGATATGGCGTGGGTCGTGCTCTAGCGACAAAATTGAATCGCTGTCGTATATACGGTCATGAGTGAAGTCAACATCGGCTGGTCTGTATGGACGAGAGCCTGTTGCGATGACAAACTTATCTGCGGTGTATTGTTCCACAGTACCATCGGGTTGAAGCACTTCTATCGTATTGCTGGCGATGAATCGAGCTTCACCAAAAATCAGCGAGCACTCATTCCGATCGTAAAAACCTTGTCTTAGGCGAGTTTGTTTGTCGATAACGCTTTTAGCGTGACCAAGAATATTGGAAAACGTAGAGTGGAGGCTGGAATTATTGTGGCAGAAGAGAGGATTATTATTGAATTCTATGATGCGGCTAACCGCATGTCTCAGTGCTTTAGAAGGTATGGTACCCCAATGAGTACATCCTCCACCGACACTGCTCTCCCGCTCAATGATTGCAACGTTTAACCCCGATTTTGTTAAGCCCATTGCAGCCCCTTCACCACCAGGACCACTGCCTATTACTATTGCATCGAAGTGCGTTGAGGTCATATATTTGCCTTTTGTAATGATAGTTAACATTGCTGTAGCGATATTTTAACGACTTCATTTTACAGGTAAATGGTCTCACCAGTAGACAGTGGTGAGGATCACGTTGTGTTTCAATCAGAATTTGTGAAGTCATCAGTAACTTCGAGTAACAGGCGAGCATTTCCGCGAAAAATCCGTAAAGTATCCGCGGTTGTCTCATAGACTCTTACTTCATTCACGGTATAGTAAGGCTTGCCTGTTAGGTCAGTTTCTCTATAAAGCGTAGTTAAGAATGACAAACGAGAATATAAAAAAGAGTTTGGGTATCCGAGCTCAACAAAAGGAAAAAACCCGACGTTCAGTAATCGATGCCGCTTTTAGTCAGTTAAGTGCCGATCGCAGTTTTTCTAATCTAAGCTTACGTGAAGTGACGAGAGAGGCGGGTATCGCTCCAACGTCTTTCTATCGTCACTTTAAAGACATGGATGAGCTTGGATTGACGATGGTTGACGAAGGCGGTTTACTGCTCCGTCAATTAATGCGCCAAGCTAGGCAGCGTATTGCCAAAGAAGGCAGTGTGATTAAAACATCGGTAGACACGTTTATGGAGTTTATCGAGAGCAGCCCAAACGTTTTTCGGTTGTTGTTACGAGAGCGTTCTGGGACATCGTCTGAGTTTCGTGCAGCTGTTGCTCGAGAAATTCAGCACTTTGTTGCGGAACTTACTGAATATTTAGTAATCAATGGTGTATCTAGAGAAGGCGCTTTCACTCAGGCCGAAGCATCTGTCACACTGGTTTTTAGCTCTGGCGCAGAAGCTCTAGATTTAGAAAAAGATGAACGAACTGAACTGGCGAATCGCTTGATAACCCAGCTCAGAATGATTGCAAAAGGTGCCCATGTGTACCGAAAAGAAAATGAACTAAAGAAGAATAAGGCAGGACAAAGCAATGTCGAATGAAGCTCCTATCGCTGACCAAGGGTCAGAAAAGAAAACTCTCCTCTTAGCTCTAATCGCGGGTATGTGTGGTAATGCCCTGTTGTCAGCATTGACAGTCAGTGAAGTGGCTTTCTCTGTATTTCCATTGATAGCGTTGGTATTGGCAGTTCAGAATCTGTATCAAGAATATCTACGCCACCCTGTTTCTGAAGAAATCCCAATGGTTGCTTTAGCATGTTTCTTTGTGGGGGCGTTTGGTTATTCGGCATTCTTAGGGGCGCAGCACCCAGAGTCAGGATCAAATTTCTTCTCGATTATAGTGACGCTGCTTCTCCTTGTTTGGGTTGGTAAGAAGCTGGGGTATATCGCGAAGCCTCAGTAGGACACGAAATTTTAGCCAAAAAAACCGCTCATATTAGCGGTTTTTTTGTTTAGGCTTTTCTTTCTAAGAAAACACCCGCTTCCATATGATGGGTATATGGGAATTGGTCGAATAATGCAAAGCGAGTGATATGGTGAGTTTCACTCAAAATATCTAAGTTGTCTTTCAATGTTTCTGGGTTGCAAGAAATGTACATAATGCGCTCGTACCCTTGAACCATTTTACATGTGTCGATATCCATACCAGCACGAGGAGGATCAACAAAGATGGTGTTGCAGTTGTAGCTTGTCAGGTCGACATTCTGTTGCTTTAAACGACGAAACTCTCGCTTGCCTTCCATTGCTTCTGTAAATTCTTCCGCTGACATCCGGACAATTTGTACGTTGTCGATGTTGTTCGCTTCAATATTAAATTGTGCGGAATCGACAGAAGGCTTAGCTAACTCTGTTGCCAAGACGCGATCGAAATTCTGTGCCAGTGCTAACGAGAAATTTCCGTTCCCACAATAAAGCTCTAGAAGATCCCCGGTACTTTCTTGGGTGCAATCTACTGCCCACTCCAACATTTTCTGAGCAACGATACCATTAGGCTGTGTAAAGCTATTTTCTACCTGCTGATACACATAAGTATCACCATTCACATTCAGCTTCTCGATAACGTAATCTTTATCGAGCACGATTTTCATTTTTCGAGCTCGGCCAATTAAGTTGAGATTGAAACCTTCATCATTGAGCCGTTGTTTTAGGGCTTTTGCCTGAGAAATCCAGTCTTCATCTAATTGACGGTGATAAAGCAAAGACACCAAAATTTCGCCGCTGAGTGTGGATAAAAAGTCCACCTGAAACAATTTTCGGCGCAGCGTATCGTTATCTTTCATCGCGTCGATCAATAACGGCATAAGATCATTGATTAAACGACTTGCGGCAGGGAACGTATCTACGCGGTATTTTTCACGTGTCTCTTGGTTGAACATGATGTAGTAGAGCTCTTCACCTTCGTGCCAAACTCGAAATTCCGCTCTCATGCGGTAGTGCTGCTCTGGGGACTCATACACTTCAAGTTCTGGTGCATTGAAAGGAGCAAACATCTCAGTTAGGCGCTGGGTTTTCTCAGCAAGTTGTGCTTGATAATGCTCTGGGTTTACATCAAGTGACGCCATGGAGTTATGCCTTATTGCTTCGGTACAGGGAGCGCAGATTTTATTCAATCCACTTTATTTGTCCAGCTTTGTCTTTCTGGCTGACACATGAGAAAGCTCATTGACCCATAGCGCCATAGATTTGTTGAATTTTTGTGCTATTGACGAGAGTGATAATAGGTTAGAAGAAATACGTCTAGACATCCGTAAGATTGCGAACTAGTATCCTCGCCCAAGCTGGTGGTCAATTTTTGACTGAAAAGGGAATCTGGTGGAAATCCAGAACTGACGCGCAGCGGTAAAAGAGAACGAACACCTCGGATTGAATCCAAACACTGCTTACTGTCTGTAAGTGGGAAGTGAGGTGCTAGGTATCTGAATCTGTATGGAACTCGTGTTCCTATAGATTAGGGTGAGCTCTTAAGTCCGAATACCTGCCAGTAATAAGAGCCAAGCGGATATTAGCAGTGTTGAAACGTACTGCTTGGTCTTAGAAGGATTCTCGCGACTTAGGAAATGACAATGAAAAAAACTCTTCTAGCGACCACAGTAGCGTCGCTGCTTACACACGCCTCCATTTCTGTTGCTCAAGAAGCGGCAGATACCGAAACTCTCGTAGTGACAGCGAATCGATTTGAGCAGCCAGTTGATAGTGTATTAGCTTCAGTCAGTGTATTAACACGTGAAGACATCGAAGCGCTTCAAGCTCAAAGCATATTCGATGTAATCAAAACTCTACCTGGAGTGGAATTCTACACACAAGGTACAAAGGCAAATACCGCAGGCATATATATTCGTGGTACGTCTACAAGGCATGCTTTGGTTATAGTGGATGATGTTCGAATTAATTCTGTGACATCTGGTGGAGCGGCAATAGGGCTTATCCCTACTTTCGCAATTGAAAAAATTGAAGTAATTCGGGGTCCTCGAGCTGCTGTTTATGGTTCGGATGCTATTGGTGGTGTGATTAAGATATCGACTATCCCTACATCAGGTTCGGTTCATCAAGCCAAGGCAGGGTTCGGTTCTAATAACTTTTCAGAAGCAGGGTGGCGCTCTGTAGGTGAAATTTCTGAAGATACGCGTGGTAATTTCTTAATCAATGGTGAGAAAACAGATGGGTTTAAAGTTAGTGATTCAGCCAATGACAACGATATTCACGGATATGATTCCAAAACATTTCTAGGCTCAGTTAATCATAAATTTAATGATTCTTGGGATGCTACGTTTAGTGGTTTTTCGCAAGAGAGTTTAAGTGAGTACGATGGTTATGGAACTAAAAAAGAGTCAGAGAAAAATGGATATTCCATTGCTGGTATTTTGAATTACCAACAAGATGCTTTCTATTCATCAGTTCAGCTTGATCTGTCTAGTAGCGAAGGTGCTGAAGGCGATGCAGATGATGGTGCCTCAGGTCGCGCTAAAATAACCACTAAACGAAAAAGTGCGGCATGGGTAAATACATATACAGGCATTGAAAATGCCATTCTTAATGCAGGCTTGGACTATGCAGAAGAAGTAGCGAATCGTGGTGGGACAAATTCTAGCGATTATGAAGAAACTGAAAAATCGAACGTTGCTTTCTTTGCCACTGGGTTCAAGCAAATTGATGATCTTTCTTTAGAGGTTAGCTTACGCCAAGATAAAGACAGTGTGTTTGGTCGTCAAACGACCTGGAATTTGGCTGGCGGTTATGCAGTAAATGATGAGATTGAATTAATAGCCAGCTATGGTTCAGCGTTTAAAGCTCCGACTTTTAACGATTTGTACTGGCCCGGTTCTGGAAATGATCAGCTAAAGCCTGAGTCATCAAAGTCAGCAGAATTAGGTATTCGTGGTTACCATGAAGCTGTTGAGTGGACTCTGACGGCATACCATTCAGATATTAAGGATATGATTGCTTGGGCGCCATTGCCTTCGGGTTCATGGGTGCCTTCTAATGTTAATAATGCTGAAATTAAGGGTGTCGAGCTTGAAATGAGTTTTGATACAGGACCTATTGAGCATAGGGTTGTCGGTGATTGGAAAGAACCAAAAGACAAAAAAGATGGTAGTCAGCTAATTCGTCGTGCAAAAGAAAACTACAAATGGGTAGTGTCTTATAGCTATGAAAAGCTATCAACGTCTATTTCAGCGAATCATGTTGGTAAGCGTTATGACTCAAGTCAGGCAGAGCTAGCGGCATATACTACCGCTGACCTTGGTGCTACTTTCACAATATCAGAAGATCTTTCGGCTGGTCTTCGTATAGATAACCTGCTAGATAAAAAATACGAAACGGCAGAAGGGTATCCTGCTCCGGAGCGCGCATTTTACCTGAACGCATCATACAAATTCTAAAAATAAAAACCGCCTTCGGGCGGTTTTTTTACAATATACAACATGAAGAATCCCAAAAAAATCATCATCAGTTGGTCATCAGGTAAAGATTCTACGCTAACGCTCATTCGTCTACTCGAAGACCCTCAATATGAAGTCGTCGGGTTGTACACGACTCACGTAGACGGCGAAGTCCCATTTCAGGTAACGCCCATTTCGGTTGTGAAAATGCAAGCGGAACTCGCCAATTTGCCGTTAGTCACGATTCAACTTCCTGAAGTGTTTCCACCCAACGAGGTTTATCAGAGTCATATAGTTAAAGGGTTAAAAAACTCAAAGCTAGAGATAGATGCCGTTGCGTTTGGAGACATGTTTTGTAATGGCATCATTGAATATCGAAAAAGCTATATTGAGAAAGCAGGGTGGGAGTGTGTATTTCCGTTGATGGGGACACCTAGTACAGAATTAGCGAATGAAATACTGGATAGAGGCATTGAAACCATTGTAGTGACAGTGGATGGGAACAAATTGCCTTCCAGCCTATGTGGTGAGTGGTATAGCAAAGAGTTGATCGCTAACTTACCTAACGGAATAGATCCCTGCGGAGAGAATGGTGAATTTCACACTTTAGTGACATCCGCTCCTTGTTTTAGCCATAATTTATGCTTGCGGTCTATTGCCATTGAGTGCACCGAGCGATTTCACCACTTACGTTATGTGGCTAATATTGGCGAGGAGTCACTTTACCAGTAATATACGTCCAGCTTTTATTGGGGTAAGAACGAACGTGGATAAAAAAACAGAAAAGAGAGTACTCATTTTTGATTCTGGTGTTGGAGGTCTCTCCGTATACTTAGAACTGAAAGCGTTGCTTCCGCAATTGGAGTACCTCTATCTTTTTGACAACGCGGCATACCCATACGGAGAGCTGGATGGCGATACGCTGGTGTATCGCGTTCAAACCTTGATCACTCAATATTGTCGGGAATACGATATCGATTTAGTGGTTATTGCTTGTAATACGGCCAGTACATTGGTCTTGCCCCACTTAAGGGCTGCGTTATCCATTCCTATTGTGGGAGTGGTTCCCGCTATAAAACCTGCATCATTGATCTCCAAAATAGGCGTCGGTCTGATTGCAACCCCAGCAACGATTACACGTGACTACACACACGATCTCATTAAAGACTTCGCTAAAGACACAGAAGTAAAGCTATTAGGCTCCACGAAGCTAGTAGAAATGGCTGAGCGGAAGTTACGATCGGAAATGGTTTGCTCGAAAGAAATGACGGCTTTGCTCTCGCCTCTTATTAACCAAATAGATGTTGCGGTCTTAGGGTGTACACATTTCCCACTTCTGAAAGATGAAATTAGTCGAGTGCTGAAAGATGTTGTATTGATAGATTCTGGTAACGCTATTGCTCGCCGCGTCGCTTTTCTTTTGAAAGCAAACTCGGGGTTAGAGAGGAAACAGTTAAATCAGATTTTTTGTAGTGCACCACCACGAGGCGATGATGCACTTAACTCTACATTAAAAAAGATGGGTTTTTCCGAAACCGTTATTCAGCCGTTTCCGGATGTTTAGGGTCGTTGGCGACTCTAACTTTAAGCGTTCTCTCCATATAGTCCTGTTCATTTAATCCTTGAATGACTTTGTCTGTGTCTTCCCTTGATACAACAACAAAGCCGAATCCTCTTCGTTTACCTGTACGTTTGTCCTTCATTAACCTTACAGCGAAAACTTGTCCGTGTTTCGAAAACAACTGCCGAACATGGGTTTCGTTAGCTTTATAAGGAAGGTTCCCCACATAAAGAGTTGTGGTAGCTGATTTGTCATTACTTGCTTGCTCTGAAGAGGGGTTAGAAAGGGATAAGATAAGCGCGCAAGTAAAAACGCCAATGATAAAAGCGGTAGCTGGTGGTACTGCAATTTGTGAAAAGGCTGCAGCGCCCAATACTGCCAGTGCGATAACTAAT
The DNA here is from genome assembly GCF_002835515.1 of Vibrio sp. vnigr-6D03. Classification (NCBI taxonomy): domain Bacteria; kingdom Pseudomonadati; phylum Pseudomonadota; class Gammaproteobacteria; order Vibrionales; family Vibrionaceae; genus Vibrio; species Vibrio sp. vnigr-6D03. Next base: position 550 of record NZ_PIZL01000028.1, on the reverse strand, counting down.
AAATAAGATTTTTTTGAGTTCATATCTGAATACTACATTGAAATTGTGAAGTAATAAGATGCAAAGCGCTATTAACAAAATAGACACACAGATCTTACGTTTAAGCATGATGAAATTCCAACCAATTGCTGTGATACCCTTCAAATGTTGAAATTTTATTCGATAATTCGACTTTTGATTGAAAATTATTCACTTGGAAATTAATTTTCAAAAAAGGCTTGTCATCCATTCTTATCTCCCTATAATGCCGCCTCACCGACACGGAGTGAGACGGAAGTCACACGACGAGCTGGGAAGAGAGGAAAAGAAAGTTTGAAAAAATTCTTGACTCTCAAAAACTGGAGCGTATAGTGCGCACCCCTAACGGCAAGACGCAGAGCGCCTAGTCAGTTAGAAAAAGCTCTTTAACAATATAGACCTATCAATCTGTGTGGGCACTCGTTGATGATAATCCAAATAGTTTCTTCGGAAACAATTTAGGTTTCAATGAACTGAGTGACCAATACGATGATAACTTTCTTTAGAAAGGAATCATTGGCACAGTCAATTC
>NZ_PIZL01000027.1:0-55773 GCF_002835515.1 Vibrio sp. vnigr-6D03 | reverse complement strand
CCGGTGAGTTGTCGTTGGTGATGGTGTCGGTTTTCAGACCACTGTTGGTCGCGTCCGTGATGTCGGACGTGATGGCCGCATTCCCATCGTCTGTTGGGTGCGTCAGTACCGCCGTGTCCACTTTCGCACTGTCGCTGCCTTTCTCTGACACGTTGCCCGCCGCATCCGTGATGGTCGCGTCCACTGTCAGTGTCGCGCCTTCCGCCGGTGCATCCACCGTCGTCAACACTTGCCCTGCGTCGATGTGAGCTTGTGTCAGTTCGATAGCCGTGCCGTTCACGGTCAAGGTATCGCCTTTCACCGCGCCTGTGCCTGTCAGGCTGATGGTCACGTTCACGTCACCGTCCAACTCCGCCTTGCTGATCAGACCGTCGTTATCCGTATCTTCTGTGATCTCCACGCCTGGCGCTTCTGGGGCAATTTCGTCAATATCACTGACATTAATAGTGAAAGTTTGGCTGGATTGGCTACCATCTTCGGAAGTGGCTGTAATTTCAATAGTATGAGAATCAGAAACTTCATGATCTAATGCGCCATTGACGGTAACGACACCTGTTTCTGGGTCTATGATAAATAAACCATCTGCGTCGTTACTCAGCGTATACGTAACACTTTGACCATCTGCGTCTACTGCAAGACCTGTAATGTTAACTTCGGTACCAATGCTCGCATTCTCAGCAACTGTATTATCATTGCCGTCTGAATCTGTTACCGCACCTACATCATCATTAACTGCTTCAACAGTTACTTTCACAGTGGTAGGTTCACTATCTAGCTTTCCATCTGTGGTTGTATAGGTAATCGTAGCCTCGCCATTGAAGTTTTCGGCTGGGGTGAATACGATTTTCCCATCTACAATCTCAACTGTTCCTTGATGCGCTGGAACTGATGCCTCTTTGATAGATAGAGGGCTGTCTTCTGCATCGGTATCGTTAGCCAATACATCTATGGTTACTGAATTGTCTTCTAGAGTTGTAGCAGTATCTGCGGTAGCAACCGGTGCATCATTGGTGCCTTCAATTGTAATCTTGACTGTGGTTGGGGTACCGTCTTCGGTAAAGACATTGAAGGTATGTGTTACAGACTCCCCTTCATCAAGGTGATCGTATGCACTGCTAGATTTGAATTGCCACTCACCACTTTTATGAATGTACAACGTTCCGATATCACTTTCGATCGTATCGGCTTTGAATGTGTTATCCGCACCGTCTACATCTGTATGCGTTAAGGTGCCACTCGTTCTTACAATACCATCGGTTTCTGTTAATGTTTTAGTAGCCGATGTCACTTCAGCAGCGTCATTTGTACCAGTAATCGTTACCGTAACATCAACAATAGTTGTTGCACCTTGAGAATCTTTTACTTCAATTTGATATGTCTCATTGTGCTTATAACCTTCCGGTAGCTTATCTGCGCCTTCAGTGTCTGTGATAACGAACGTATAGCTGCCGTCGGCACGCATTTCAAAATCACCCAAACTTGTGTCTGGTTGAGAAAGAACAGTGAAAGTATGGCTGTCGTTTGCATCAGCATCGTTAACTGTCAGGCTTTTTACTGTTTTTGATGTATCACCTTCAAGTATCCAAATATGTGTTTGCAACTCCACGGAAGGAACATCGTTAGTACCTTGGATATTAATGTCGATGGTTGACTTCGTTCCATCTTCCGTTTCTACGATAAACTGTTCTGTAACTTGGTCATTCGCCCCAAGCTCATCCAATGCAGTGTGAGATTCAAAATTCCAGCTACCGTCTGCTTGAAGCGTCAATACACCATATGTGCCGCTAATAGTGGTCGCTTTAAATGTGTTGTCATTACCATCTGGATCAGTGCTTTCAAGTTGACCACTTGCAGTAAGTACAGAGTCAGACTCCGTCAAATTTGCTACATCGGCAGTCACATCTGCAGGATCATTGCTACCAATAACGGTAATGGTAAGCGAAGTCGTTGTACTACCACCTGCGTCATCTTCAACAGTAACTGGTACCGTGATAACGAGTTCTTGCCCTTCTTTCAGATCATCATATTCGCTTGCGTCGAAGGTATATGAGCCATCTGAATTAAGTGTTAGCCCTTTCACTACTTCGTTTGTTGTAAATACTAACGATTTATCAGCAGGAAGATCGACATCCGACGCTTCAATTTGTCCGCTAACCGTCGCATCTTCATTGACTGATGCTGTTTCTGCTGTCGCTGTTGGATCATCATTAACAGCCGCAACACCAACATTCACAGTTATCGTATCTGTTCCACCATTACCGTCACTTACGATTACAGTAAAGCTGTCGTTACCATTGTAATTTTCGTTAGGTGTATAAGACCAATTTCCGTCAGCATCCACCGTTAGCGTGCCGTTAGAGGGTTCTGTGCCTTTTGCAAAAGTTAACACATCACCATCGGCATCTGTCGCTGTGAGTCTTCCACCAACTTGGGTGTCTTCATTCGTCGACACGCTCAGAGAGTCACCAAGTGGGTTCCCATTTTCATCCGCGATGACTGGGTTATCATTGATATTCTCACCAGTAACGGAGTCTATTCCTTCCGCTGAAACATTGCCTGATGTATCAGTAATGGTGGCATTTACAGTAAGAGTTTCATTTTCACCTGGAGCTGGATATGAGACGGTAATAAACCCAACATCGATTTGTTCTTGGTTGATGATTAGATCGGGTTGTCCAGTGATTTTTAGCGTATCGCCAACTTTAACGCCTTCAGGAAGCGTAATTCTGACATCCACTGTCCCATCGTTTTCATCCGAGGTTAGGATTCCATCATCATTCGCATCGTCCAATATTTGGACAACAGGCGCACCTGTCGGTGTGTTATCTTCAGTAACAACGCTATCACTGCCTTCAGCTGAGGTGTTACCTGCTTGGTCGGTCACCGTCGCCGTGATATTCAGTGATTCACCATCTTCTGGGCGATCGTACTCAAAAGAAATCGCACCGTTATTGATCATTTCTTGTGTGATAACAGTATCAGGTTGCCCCGTCACTGAAAGCACATCACCAACTTCTGCATCTGATGGGATACTAACCGTAACAGTGACTTGCCCTTCTAGTTCATCATCCGCGAGCAAACCGTCGTCGTTGAGATCATCTTCAATCGTTACAATAGGTGTAGATGGAGGCGTAGTATCAAGATCAAAGGTGATAGGCGAACTGGTTGAAGTTGAATCACCATTTGGTTTAACAACTTCAGCGGTAACGGTGTAATCACCGTCTGTTGTCAAATCCGTTGCTGGAATGGTAACGACTATTGGAGAGAAGCCATCCCAATCATCAGGAACAGGCACTTCTATAAAGACAGAACCACCAGTAGGTCTTGATACTTCAAGGAAGATAGTATCTTCAATAGTTGTACCTGCAGGAACAGTTACAAGAACATCAACACCATCTTGTGCTTCTTCTGCATTAACTGAGTTAATAGCTTCTGGGATGGATAATGTAGGGGCACCTTCTGGGCTAGGTTCTGTCGTAAGTAAAATTCGGTAGGATTCTAATAAAGTTAAACTTTGGGTTCGAGACAGCCCCTGGCTTTCTAGGCTGCCTGTATCAAAAGAGGTTTCCGCGATAGACTGAGCACCCACTCGCTCAATTTCGCCTGAAGTCGTTAAGCTTGAACCAGAAGCAGCTGTACCTGCCGCTGCTGCAAATTCATCACCTAATTGAGTTGGGTCATCGCCACCTTCCAAGGCAGCAAAGATATCTTGAATATCTTCATCAAGCTCCAATTCATTCAAGTTCTGATCATTATCAACAATACTTGCTTTTGGAGAAGCTTGGTTTTGAACATCATCTGATGCAAAAACAACTTCACCTGGAAGTAATGGTGTTCCTTTTGGAACAACTCGAATGTTGCCTTCCTGATCGATAACAATTAATTGACTGATACCTGCGATCGCTGATGACAAAAGAGATTGAATAGAATCCATGCTAACCCCAAAGTTATTCGTTTCGTTGCATCATTACGTGCCAGAATGTATGACGCATTAGATTTTTATTAGTTAATCTAATAATTTACCACCTATATGGAACTAACTCCACAAAACCCATCAGCTGATTCAATATCTCTTTACAGTCCCTACAGACTTTATGAGCCAGCTCTCAAAGTTGATAGCCTTAAAATTACATTTCCAATCAATTTAAACAATTTGAAATTAAATCGATGATTAAACAACCAAATTTAAACTCAAAGTTTATTTTTAAGGAAAATTAATTCCGACTCTGAAAGTTTCAGCAAGAGCTTTATTGACAAGTATATCGCTAGCAAACCATTTTCCACTCAATTTACATATGACTGATTAAATGATTATTCAACCAATATTCTCAATAAAGAGAATTCATTCTCGTTTTTGAATCAAATTATTAACTTTTCTTTTTGATAAAACCTAAGAATCAATGCCCAACCACATCTAACTGATTAACAACAATTTTAATTTCCGAAACCAGCCAAAAGAATATCTCATCAAGTCAGTTATCTTTTATGTCTACCTTTTAGTCAGCTTGACAAAAATTGACTCACCTTTAGATCAAAACGCATTCTTAGCTAGGATACGAAGCGTCAAAAAAATTTGGTCAATACGCAATCGTTAAAAGTACTAGATAAGTATTAATATATTCAACGATATTAAGTTACATGTGGAAATGAATTCGATGGGTAGATAAGTAAAAATAAAAAAGGGCTGGAGAATTCCAGCCCTTTGAAAGTAGTGAATTTTATATTAATCCCATTTAAAAGCGTTTTGATTCATAAGTTCACTCACTATTTCACTTGAGGTTGAAGTGAGTGATAAACCATAATCACCAGCATTTCCAATGACTACATCTATAGCCTGAGTCATTCCGGTTTCAGGCGTTACAACAAGCTCTAGAGTCGAACTATCACTAGAAACAGAAGCGGAAATATGACCAAGCAGAGAAGAAAGATCGCTGCCATCTACTGAATCAGGCAAGATGTCTCTTAAGTCCATCTTATCGCCGATACTGGTATCGGTAGACAACGTAAAATCCGTAATCTGATCATGGCTTGAGGCACTGTCTGTTTCTCCTTTGTACCAGATAAACAAATCGTTCCCACTGCCGCCAGTTAAAATATCGTTCCCACTACCGCCTACAAGAATATCCGAACCGCTATCACCATCAAGTATGTCATCTCCAGACAAACCAAATAAGCTGTCAGATAAAATTCCGCCACCGATGGCATTAGCGCTACTGTCACCAATATTATCGCTTACGACCAAGCTACCGTTATCCAGCAGACGTTCGATTTTTTCTTCAGAAGATAAGCTTTTTGGAGAGGCATGATCCAGTAATTCACTCAGTCCAACATTTTCTAATTCAATGGTTTGAATTACACCACTAACATCACTTATGGTGAGTACACTGCTACCAGAGCTCTCTGAGAGAGCAATATTGGATGCTAACGTAGAAAGCCCTAGCAAGTTATCTGCTTCTACAATTGCGCTAATATCCAACTGGTCATTGTTAGCATCGAACTCTCGAACTATGTCGTGCCCTGCTGGCGAACTTAATGAGCCAGGTTGCCATACAAAAGAATCTTGAGAAGCAACGCCACTCCCTTTCGGATCACCATAAATAACTTCATCTTCATCGGTTGCGATGAGTATGTCATTACCCGTAGTAACAGAACCGCTGAACAACGCACCGTTAACCGTTACAGTCACTGTTTCAGTAGAAATACCACCATGTGAATCTTCAACTTCAATTGTGAAGGTTTCCGTTTTTGTCACGCCGCTTATAAGGTCAGATACATTGGGTTTGGTTTCGTCAATAACGTAAGACCACATCCCAAACTGATCGATACTAAGGTTGCCATACGTTCCGTTCGGATCGGATACAGACCAAAGTAGCGAAGTATTGTTTGAATCGGGATCTGACGCTGTAAGGCTTCCAGACGCTAACGCTGTAAACCCAAGTGTTGTCGTACCTGCAACATTCACAGCAGTCACCGTTGGTGCGTCATTTCTACCAGATACTGTAATAACAACGTTCTGGTTAGTTACACCGCCATTTCCATCAGATACTTGCACAGTAAAGGTTTCAGTATCTGTCTCACCTTCTCCTAATGCATCGCTGCCAAGCAACGCATTATTAACGGTGTACTCCCACTCACCTGAAGAGGCATTAAGCGCTATCTCGCCATATTGACCAGCAGCGCTACCAACTAGCGACCAAGAGTGCGTATCCGTTAAATCTTTGTCTGATACGTTCAAGTCACCAGTGATACTTGAAGCTGAATCTTGAGAGATTCCACCCGATACGTCACCAGTAATTGATGGTGTATCGTTACTTCCTTGTACGTCGATTGTTACAGTTTTTGTTACCGTTTCAGTACCGTCAAAAACACTGATCTGGAAGGTATCTTGTTCTGTCTGTCCAGCAGCCAAATTTTGTACGGCATCCGAACTATTTGCTAGCGTGTATGTCCATACGCCATTAGCGTCTACCGTGATAGAACCATACGTCCCCGTATCACTACCAGTCACGCTCCAAGTATGTGTGTCGCTCACGTCTACATCACTTACGTTCAGATCACCTGTCGCGCTTGACGTTCCGTCTTCGGATGTACTGCCTGTCAGTGGACCACTCACGGTTGGAGTATCGTTGGTTCCCTTAACAGTGATTGAAACAGTCTGTGTATCACTCTCATTGTGTTGATCAGACACTTTAATCTGATACTCAATAACAATTTCTTCTCCTGCACCCAGCTCTTGAATGTCGGAATGACTATTGTCCAAATCAAATGTCCATTCTCCACTCTGGTCGATAGACATACTTCCGTATGGAGAGTTGTCATTCAGCACCTCCCAGATATGGGAGTCAGGAGTATCTAAGACATCTGGGTCACCGGAGTTGAGCTGACCTGTCACCGTTATTGCAGATTCTTCCTGCGCAGTTGCATCTGTGTCTGACGGAAGATTACCCACAATAACTGGGGCATCATTTTCACCATTGATGGTGATATTGATGGTCATGGTATCAGTACCGCCGAATTTGTCGGTAACGGTCACAACCGCTGTATCTACAATTGAAGAGCCTTTGCCTAAGCTATTCACAGTTGCGTTGTTGCTGTCGACAACGTACTCCCACACGCCTGTAGTAGGGTTAACTGTCATTGTCCCGTATGACGATGCAGTGGTTACGCTGTAACTCGTAGTATCTGCTTCATCGACGTCTGCTGTTACCAAACTTCCAGATGCTGTAGTGATTGCCGTTTCCGCAACAACGCCGGTTGCATCACCAGAAATGACAGGGTCGTCATTCGTCCCCGTAATAGTCACTGTCACAGTTTCACGAGTGGTCACGCCAAAGCTGTCGACCGCTGTTACCACGAAGGTTTCCGTTACAGATGAATCCGGCGAAAGCTTCTCGACATGAGGTTGCCCGTTATATAAGTTGTAAACCCAGTTTCCGGCAGCATCAATCTCGAATGTTCCGTACGTCCCTTGAAGTGCATTACCTCCTTCTTTAGGTATAAAGGAAGCTGAATCATCAGAATTGGATTCCGTCGCATCCAATTTTCCTGAAGCTGGCGTGCTACTGTTTTCTTCTGACGTTCCAGAAACATCACCAGAAACTACCGGAGCATCATTGGAACCCGTAACGGTAATTGTGATCGTTTCCGAAGACTCAAGCCCGAGCGCATCTCGAACAATGACATCAAAAGTTTCTGTAAGCGTGTCTGTTTGCCCCAAGTTTTGAACCGTCGCATTACTTTGATCTAGCTGATATTCATAACTTCCGGTCACGGCGTTAAGCACCAGCTTCCCGTAAGATCCCTGCTCTTCATTCGCTGCTGTCTCATTCGACAGTCGCCACTCATGTACATCACCAACGTCAGGGTCACCAGAATTAAGCGATCCAGCGACTTTACCGTCGTTATCAGTATTCGCAATACTACTCGTCAGTTCACCCGTTATGTTTGGTGAATCATTAGTGCCTGTAATATCAATTTCAACTTGAAGCTTTATTGGATTACCACTTGCGTCAACGGTGGTCTTTCCATATTCATCGACGACAACAACTTCGAAAGTTTCGGTAAGCTTTGCACCTTCTTTTAGTTGATTAACAGCCGCGTTTGAACTGTTGAGGTTATAGCTCCAGTTTCCTGATGAATCGAGAGTTAATGTACCGTATTGACCTTCACCCGTAGGCAAATGCCATGTTCCTGCACCGAGCCCTGCTGGCACGGTAAGTGTGCCTGAATCCGTTTCCGTTGTTTCTTCAACAACTTGTGCCGTTTCTATAACTGGGTTAGTTACTTCAACGTGATCAGCGCTCCCCACTACATCAATCGTAATAGTTTGGGTATCTGAGTCGTTGGATTCTCCTGAAGAGTCTGTCACTTTTACAGTAAACGTATCTTGAACAACTTGCCCAGGCTCCAATGCTTGAACCAGAGGATCATTGTTATTTAAAACATAGTGCCATTTACCGGTTGCTGGATTGAGCTCCAACGTGCCGTATGTACCTTCAAGCTTGTTATCGGGTTCAGCAGTACCGCCGCTATTAATTAAGCTCCAAGTATGCGAGTCCGCGACATCAGGGTCATTGGCTATTAGCTGACCAGATTCAGAAGTGAGAGAGTCTTCGGTCACAGAGCCTGAGATATCTCCGACAATGTCTGGCTGATCGTTGTTTGGCGTACCACCACCTCCAACTGGCGGAAAGCCAGAACCTTGCACTTTAATGATAATTGGGAAAGGTGCCGACAAACCATCGTCTAAATCTTTCGCTTGGACATAAAATACGTCATCGGCAGTGGCGTTTGTTGCAGGCATTGTTTTTCCTGCATCTAAAGTGTAAATCCATTTACCCGTTGCAGAGTCGATACTTAATGTTCCGTAGGTTCCATCGCCGTCTACAACAGTCCATTCCTTAACATCGTCAAGAGAATCAACATCAGTGGCAACAACCATACCTTTTGCGGATTCGGACTTCGTTGCTGTGACTGTGCCATCATCATCGCCGCTCACTACAGGCAAATCATTGGTTCCTTTGACAGTTATGGTGAGATCTTTACTCACAATCGCACCAAATTCGTCTTCAGCAAGTACGGTAAATGTTTCTACATAAGTATCGTCCTGACGCAAGCCTTGAACTTGCGGAGAATCATTGTTGATCAGATACTCCCATTGACCATTTTCATCAACAGTCAGCGTACCTAAATTACCCGTAAACGTAGCGGCAGCAAACTTAACTGTATCGACAGTATCTGTGTCAGTCCCATCAGCAACATCAATATCGATTTCCTGTACATCAAGATTTCCGGTCAGCGAGACACTTGTACCTGAACCACTATCTTCGGTATACGTTGCAGCAACATCACCGATAATTTCTGGTTCATCATTGGTCCCAGCAATCGTAATAGTGAGCGTTTTCTCTACTTTTTCTCCCGCATCATCTTCGACAAAGACCGTAAACGTCTCCGTCAAACTTGTCGTCGGTGAAAGCTGTTGAATGGCGGTTGAATTGGCATCGTTTAGGGTATAACTCCACTGTCCTGTTGTCGGATTTACAACAAGAACGCCGTATGTTCCTTCTCCAGCGTTGGAAGGACCTGATATACCAAACTCTGCACCATCATCTTTATCTGGATCCCCTGATTGAAGCTGACCGGAAACAGCGGTTGCTCCATCTTCTGTGATCGTTTTAGACAATTGACTGCCCGAGAGTGTTGGTGCGTCATTGGTGCCTGTAATGGTTATCTCTACTTGAGATTCACTTTGTTGACCAAAGCTATCTGTCGCTCGCACTGTAAACGTATCAGTTGCAGTGTCGCCTTCATCCAATTGGTTCACTGAATTAGATGAATCATTGAGAGTAAACGTCCATTGACCATTACCATCAATAGAAAGAGAACCATAGCTACCAGATGGGTCTAAAACGATCCAGGTATGTGTATCACTCCCATCAGGGTCGCCAGACTCTAATGTGCCTGTCGTGGTATTAGGGGTTGGTGGTGTGCCCGTACCTGCAAGCTCTTTTATGCTGCCAGTATCGTCGCCGATAATACTAGGATCGGTGTTGGTCCCAACCACATTGATGGTGATTTCTTGCGTGGTTTTTCCTAAATTGCCGTCATCCACTTCAACAGTGAATGTATCCTGAGCTATTTCACCCGCGTCCAATTTAAGCGTCGCATCTTTGGTTGAATCAAGTTGGTATGTCCACTTCCCAGTATTCTCGTCAATGGCAAGCGTCCCGAATGTGCCCGCCGGAGCCAAGACTTTCCAAGTGTGCGTATCCGTTGTATCGATATCAAGTGCAGTAAGTTGCCCTTCCGCTTCTTGCTGACCAGCAGTCGCTTCAATCACAGTTCCTGAAGTTTTACCTGTTATCGACGGATCGTCGTTGCTACCTTGAATGGTAATAACTAGGTTCTTTTCTGTTTTCTCTCCATGGCTATCCGTTACAGTCACCCGATAGGTGTCCGTTAACGTTTCACCAACGGCAAGCGCCTGTACTCGGCTATTTGAATTTGTTAGCGCGTAATCCCAATTACCATCGGAATTCATCGTCAATTCACCAAACAGCCCTTTAGGGTTCAATACGGCAAACGTGTGAGTATCGTCGGCATCTGGGTCACCATCGAGCAATGTACCCGATGTGGTCACTTGAGTATCTTCTGTAACCGTACCAGATAAATCACCGTCTAGAGCCGGAATATCGTTCGTTCCTTCAATCGTCACCACTACCTTTTTCGTGGTGGAAGCCCCTTCACTATCAGTAACTTTCACCCAATATTCTTCCCGAACAGTGTCACCTGCATCGAGATGATCGGCTTTGTCATTATCGAGAGTGAATGTCCACCACCCATAAGCATTGACACCGAATGTACCTAAGCTACCAGGATGAGACTGAGTCACTTCCCAAGTATGAGTATCGTTTTGGTCTGCATCGCCAGGTTTTAATCTCTTGGATACGGATAGCATTCCGTCTTCAGTTACCGTACCCACTCTTGAACCTGTCATACGTGGGATATCATTTGTACCCGTAACTTCAATGGTAATTTGTTTGGTATCTATTCCACCATTACCATCGTTCACGGTTACAGTGAAGAAATCATGTTCTTCCTGTCCTTCAAGCAGTCGTTGCACTCTTTTACTGCTGTTATTTAGGGTATACGTCCAGTCTCCATTTGCATCAATAGAAATGGAGCCGTATTTACCCACGCCAGCATTACTCACCGTCCAAGTGTGAGTATCAATCACATCGGCATCCGCCACATCCAGTGAACCTGTTGTAGTTAGCGTAGTGTCTTCTTTTACGTCCCCAGACTGTGTACCTGAAATAAATGGCTGATCGTTGTCACCCGTTATGGTGATCACAACGTCTTGAGTAATGACGCCATTGTAGTCATCGGTAATTTCAACGGTGAACGTGTGCGTGACTTCCTGACCTTCAGCCAAAGCTTGCGCTGCGGTGTTGTTTATATCGAATTCCCATTCACCGGTCGCAGCGTCAATTTTAAATGTGCCGTAGGTTTGAGTATCGCTACCGAGCAATTTAAACTCTGTGCTATCAGGTACGTCAGGGTCTTGTATCGCTATCGTACCTGTTGCTTTTTGAAGTGACGCGTTATCTTCTTCAACATCACCCGTTGTTCCACCGGTTACAGTCGGTAGATCGTTGCTACCAACCACTGAAACTTCGATGGTTTTAGAAACGGTTCCACCTTTACCATCACTCAAGGTAACAGTGAAAGTTTCCGTTTCCTGCTGATTCTCATGCAGGCTGTTTGATTTCACAGCATCCAACACATACTGCCAGTTGCCGTTGTTGTCGATGGTTAGGTTCCCATATGTTCCCGTTCCACCACCACTAACCGCCCATGTGTGTACGTCAATGGTGTCAACATCTGTAAAACTGATGGCACCGGTAGCGGTCGTTTGAGTGTCTTCGGTGACTGTATCTGAAAACTTACCACCCGTTACTACAGGAGCATCATTGGTTCCCGTGATGGTCACCGTTATATCTTGGGTATCTGTCGCACTTCCATCGCTTACTTGAACGGTAAAGGTTTCGGTAACGACTTGCCCTTTTGCCAATGCTTGAACGGAACCGAGTGAATTATTGATTTGAAAAGTCCATTCCCCAGTAGCAGAATCAACGCCAAAATGACCAAATTGAGATGGATGAGTACTAACATCAGACCAAGTTAAATCAGTATTAGGTGAGGTATCGTTATCAGGGTCGGACGCGACCAATTGCCCCGTAGCAAGACCGCTGCCTACTGTATCTTCTACAACAGATCCTGTCACATCCACCGTCGAATCAATGACAGGTGCATCGTTGGTGCCTTTTATACCGATCAAGACCTCTACCGTCGTTTCACCGCCATCTTCGTCCGTGACTTTGACTTGGTAAGTTTCAAACAGCTTCTGACCTTCTTTCAGGTAATCCGCTTTGCCGGGGATCAATTCAAACGTCCAAACCCCTTCGGCATTAATGTTGAAAATACCTACGCTGTCTGCCGGTGCAATCCCGCCTACCACCGCAAAGGTGTGATTGTCGTTATCCAAATCCTGTACGACAAGGTTCTTCACAATGCGCGTTGTACTGTCTTCTTGGGTCCAACCACCCAAGCGCTCTTCTACCACAGGTAAGTCGTTAGAGCCTTGAATGGTGATTTCAACCGAGCTGGTTGTGCCATCGGTGGTGGTGACTGGGTAGGTAAAGCTTTCATTTTCACCCACTCTTAAATGATCAAATGTACTGCTGGCGGTAAAGGTCCAATTGCCGCTTTCGTCGATAACAAACGTACCAAGGGCGTTGGTAATGGTGTTGGCAACAAAACTGTTGTCGGGTCCATCTACATCCGTGCTAGTCAGTGTTCCAGAAGAGGTCAACACACTGTCTGTTTCAACGAGCGTGACCGAATCTGACGACACAACCGACGCATCGTTGGTGCCTTTTATACCGATCAAAATTTCTACCGTCGTTTCACCACCATCTTCATCCGTAACCTTGACTTGGTAGGTTTCAAACAGTTTCTGACCTTCTTTCAGGTAATCCGCTTTGCCGGGGATCAATTCAAACGTCCAAACCCCTTCGGCATTAATGTTGAAGATACCCACGCTGTCTGCTGGTGCAGTTCCGCCCACTACGGCAAACGTGTGATTGTCGTTATCTAAATCTTGCACCACAAGATTTTTAACGATACGAGTCGTACTGTCTTCTTGAGTCCAACCACCCAAGCGCTCTTCTACAACGGGTAAGTCGTTAGTTCCTTGAATGGTGATTTCAACCGAGCTGGCTGTACCATCGGTGGTAGTGACTGGGTAGGTAAAGCTTTCACTTTCCCCGACTCTTAAATGGTCAAATGTGCTGCTGGCGGTAAAGGTCCAATTGCCGCTTTCGTCGATAACAAACGTACCAAGGGCGTTGGTAATGGTGTTGGCAACAAAACTGTTGTCGGGTCCATCTACATCCGTGCTAGTCAGTGTTCCAGAAGAGGTCAACACACTGTCTGTTTCAACGAGCGTGACCGAATCTGACGACACAACCGACGCATCGTTGGTGCCTTTTATACCGATCAAAATTTCTACCGTCGTTTCACCGCCATCTTCGTCCGTGACTTTGACTTGGTAGGTTTCAAACAGTTTCTGACCTTCTTTCAGATAATCCGCTTTGCCGGGGATCAATTCAAACGTCCAAACCCCTTCGGCATTAATGTTGAAGATACCCACGCTGTCTGCTGGTGCAGTCCCGCCTACCACCGCAAAGGTGTGATTGTCGTTATCCAAATCCTGTACGACAAGGTTCTTCACAATGCGCGTTGTACTGTCTTCTTGGGTCCAACCACCCAAGCGCTCTTCTACAACGGGTAAGTCGTTAGAGCCTTGAATGGTGATTTCAACCGAGCTGGTTGTGCCATCGGCGGTTGTGACTGGGTAGGTAAAGCTTTCATTTTCACCCACTCTTAAATGATCAAATGTGCTGCTGGCGGTAAAGGTCCAATTGCCGCTTTCGTCGATAACAAACGTACCAAGGGCGTTGGTAATGGTGTTGGCAACAAAACTGTTGTCGGGTCCATCTACATCCGTGCTAGTCAGTGTTCCAGAAGAGGTCAACACACTGTCTGTTTCAACGAGCGTGACCGAATCTGACGACACAACCGACGCATCGTTGGTGCCTTTTATACCGATCAAAATTTCTACCGTCGTTTCACCGCCATCTTCGTCCGTGACTTTGACTTGGTAAGTTTCAAACAGTTTCTGACCTTCTTTCAGGTAATCCGCTTTGCCGGGGATCAATTCAAACGTCCAAACCCCTTCGGCATTAATGTTGAAGATACCCACGCTGTCTGCTGGTGCAGTCCCGCCTACCACCGCAAAGGTGTGATTGTCGTTATCCAAATCCTGTACGACAAGGTTCTTCACAATGCGCGTTGTACTGTCTTCTTGGGTCCAACCACCCAAGCGCTCTTCTACCACAGGTAAGTCGTTAGTACCTTGAATGGTGATTTCAACCGAGCTGGCTGTACCATCGGCGGTGGTGACTGGGTAGGTAAAGCGGGCCTCTTCTCCAACACGAAGGTGATCAAATGCACCATTGGATGAAAACGTCCAGTTTCCATCAGCATCAATGACAAATGTGCCAAAGTCGTTGGTTATAGTATTGGCGGTAAAACTGTTGTCTGGGCCATCAACATCCGTACTCGTTAAGGTGCCTGAAGAGGTTAATACACTGTCGGTTTCAACGAGCGTGACCGAATCTGACGACACAACCGACGCATCATTGGTGCCTTTTATACCGATCAAAATTTCTACCGTCGTTTCACCGCCATCTTCGTCCGTGACCTTGACTTGGTATGTTTCAAACAGCTTCTGACCCTCTTTAAGGTAGTCTGCTTTGCCGGGGATCAATTCGAACGTCCAGACCCCTTCGGCATTTATTTTGAATATACCCACACTGTCTGCCGGTGCGGTTCCGCCTACTACGGCAAAAGTATGATTGTCGTTATCTAAATCTTGCACCACAAGATTTTTAACAATGCGAGTCGTACTGTCTTCTTGGGTCCAACCACCCAAGCGCTCTTCTACTACGGGTAGGTCATTAGTACCTTGAATGGTGATTTCAACTGAGCTGGCTGTACCATCGGTGGTGGTGACTGGGTAGGTAAAGCGGGCCTCTTCTCCAACACGAAGGTGATCAAATGCACCATTGGATGAAAACGTCCAGTTTCCATCTGCATCAATGACAAATGTGCCAAAGTCGTTAGTTATGGTATTGGCAGTAAAACTGTTATCCGGTCCATCTACATCTGTGCTAGTCAGTGTTCCTGAAGAAGTAAGAACACTGTTTGTTTCTGTCAGAGTTCTGGTATCAGCAGAGACGATAGATGCATCATTAGTTCCGATCACTGTGATAGTGAGGATCGTCGAGTCTGTTCCACCCGCTTCATCAGTAACGGTGACCGTTACTGGAATAGCAAGCGTCTCTCCTTCCTGAAGATAGTCATAACTACTCGCATCAAATGTATAACTACCATCATCATTGAAGGTCAGCCCTTCAATTGTGTCGGTAATAGAGAAGCTTAAAACGCTGCCCGTTGGTAGGTCGATATCGGTGGCGTCCATTTGCCCTGAAAAAGTCTCATCTTCGTTTACTGAAAAAGATTCAGCCTGAGCAACAGGGGCATCATTTGTGCCTGTAATTGTTATTGTTAACGTACCGGAACCAGAACCACCCAAATTATCTGTCGCAGTAAATGGAATAGTAATAACCAGTTCTTCACCTTCAGACAGTGAATCGTAACTCGAAGCATCAAACGTATAGCTGCCATCCGTGTTGAAAGTTAAACCAACAGCAGTCGACGTTGTTGAGTAAGTCAGGCTAGCTCCAGATGGAAGGTCTGCGTCTGTCGCCAATACTTGACCAACAATAGACGTATCTTCATCCAAAGCGGCATTAAAGTTTTGAGCAGAAGGTAACTGATTGATCGCAGCAATTTGCAAAAGGTTGAGTAAAGAAAGGCTCTGTGTTTCAGATAAACCCTGGCTTTGTATTCCAGACGTATCAAAAGATGTTGACGCTAAGACCTGTGCGTCTGTTCGCTCAATTTCACCTGATAAACCAATTGACGACCCACCAGCCCCACCACCAGCAGCAGGAGCAAGTTCTTCAATTTGGGTCGGATCCTCTCCGGCCTCTAACGCTGCGAATATTTGGTCAATCTCTGGATCGGTATCGAGAGCAATCAGCTCACCATCATCACCAACAATAGAAGTCGCTGGCAGATCGCTTTCTGAGAATAGCAACAACCCGCTTTCATCTTGCAGAACGACCTCTCCAGCAACCAGTATCGTATTTGCAGGTACAATTTTGATGTTGCCCGCAATATCGATAATTAGAATTTTTTCTTGTGATGGTGGTTCAACCCCAGCAGCGGAGGCGAAATCCACAAGTAGCGTAGGGTCTTGACCTGATTCAATTGTCGCCAATATTTGGTCAATATCTGTTGAAAACTCCGGCTCAGCCTCTTTCACAGGAAGCTCAGCCAAGACGACCTCATCATCTATAGCAACAAAGACTTCCCCAGGTAGGAGTGCATAATCCTCAGAGACAATTTTTAAATCACCTCGAGTGTCTATTACGATAACTTTACCCAGTGCAGACAAGCCTGCAGAAAATAAAGGAGAAAAAGCGGCCATATTTACAACTCCCAGAGAAGCAAACCATCACGTACTTATGACTAAATTACGCAACTTAAAATGAACTGATAAACGCTGAGATAATAAGCAACTATAATTTATTTAAAAGCTTACAGAGTCGATGCTTATATTTGGATTCTATTTATCTCAACCGATATTATTTGACCATTTTAAGTATATGTATTTATTAACACTTATCAGTTTCAAAAGTGAGAATGACACTATTTAACTTATTGTCTTCGAAAACATTCAATAGCTTATAGAGGACAAATGTCGCAATATGTAGCTCGCTCATTTATTTGTATTTTGCATGCATCTCATAAATGAGATTATAATTACGATAAAATACATATAGATAAAGAAATAACTTAACTGGAGAGGTAAAGTGAAAGGACGTTATATAGGTGCCATAGGCTGCTTACTTGCTGGCTCGATCGCCACAAGTGTTTCTGCTCAAACTTTGGAGCAAGCCGTGGCCATTACGCTCGCCACCAACCCAGAACTTAAGAGTGCATTTAGTGACTACATGAGTTATCGAAAAGATAATGAGGCCGCTTCTGGTGCATACCTTCCCAAATTGGATTTGGATGCAGGTATCGGATTTGAGCACGTAAACCCTGCTCCCGAAAACAGCGAAACAACAGACTTAACCAGAAAAGAAGCCACACTAACATTTACTCAATTAATTTGGGACGGTTCATCCACACTTAATAACATTGATAGAACAGCCGCTGAAGCTGAATCAATGAGGCTTCAACTCCTTGCAAATGCACAAGACAAAGCACTAGAAGTTGCACAGATTTATCTTGAAGCAGTAAAGTCTGAAGAAATTTTGGCATTATCTGAAAGCAATTTAGCAGTCCACAAGAAGATATATAAAGATATAAAACGCAGAGCAGAATCAGGAATTGGTTCTGTTGCCGATGTGTCTCAAGTTGAAGCGCGTATAGCAAAAGCACATGGTAATTTGCTTGCCGCTCAAAACAATATCTTCGATGCACACACTCAGTTCACACGTTTGGTTGGTCAAACACCACAAGGTTTGATTTTCCCTCGTGCTGATGAAACCTCTATTCCTCTTACTTTCGAAGACGCTATAAATCACGCATATCAAAGTCATCCTGTAATAAAGATAGCCATTTCAGATGTTGACGCTGCACGCTTCCAATACGACCAATCTAAAGGCGTAAACTACCCTACGTTTTCATTTGAAGCTTCAGGCACTTGGCGTGAAGATGCAGGCGGCGTACGTGGTCAAGCTGATGAAGCGAGTGCTATGCTTCGTATGAGATATAACCTATATAATGGTGGCTCTGATACCGCAAACTCTGAACGTGCCGCATACCAGTTAAATAAATCGAAAGATTTGCGAGACAGAACCTACCGTACTATCAAAGAGAGCTTACAGTTGTCTTGGAGCGCACTGGATCTGACTTTACAACAAAAAGAGTTTTTGGCTGACCATGTTGATTCTGCTGCTGAAACCGTTATTGCTTATGAAAAACAATATCGAATCGGTAAGCGTACTCTTCTTGATTTGCTGAATACCGAGAATGAATTGTTTGAAGCCCGTAAAGCGTACATTGATGCTCATTATGCCGAACAGTCAGCTAAATACCGTGTAATGAATGCCTCTGGCGTATTGCTTGACTCTCTTCTGGTTGAAATACCAGACGAGTGGAAAGAATCTGTAGAATATTAAGGTTGAAGTTAATGAAGTTTCTAGCAATAGCGTGTTCCGCACTGCTTGCATTATCTTGGCAAGCTCATGCTAATCAGAACGATGAATACGACTACATCGAAATGCCTAAATCTGATCAGGTCGCGGATCTTAGTGATGACGATTACGATGGTGTGGTTAATGCTCGTGACCTATGTACAGGCACTCCACGAGGTTCTCAAGTAGACAATGACGGGTGTGAAACTTACATTGAGTCAGAAGAGAAAAAGCAACTTAAAGTATTGTTTGCAAATGATTCAGATGTTATTACGCCTGCATTCATTACTCAAATTAGAACCATGGCCGAGTTTCTAGATGCGTACCCTGAAACCTCTATTGAACTGCAGGGTTTTGCAAGTAAGACGGGTAACGCAAAACATAACTTAGATTTGTCAAAAAGACGCGCTAAGGCTGTGAGAGAGTCTTTGGTGAGTTATGGTGTCAGCCACACTCGGATCAAAACAATCGGTTTTGGTGATTCAGTACTGGATGATTTAGGCGAAAGCCAGGTT
The DNA here is from genome assembly GCF_002835515.1 of Vibrio sp. vnigr-6D03. Classification (NCBI taxonomy): domain Bacteria; kingdom Pseudomonadati; phylum Pseudomonadota; class Gammaproteobacteria; order Vibrionales; family Vibrionaceae; genus Vibrio; species Vibrio sp. vnigr-6D03. Next base: position 36,860 of record NZ_PIZL01000027.1, on the reverse strand, counting down.
AGCCATGCGCTAAACCGCCGTGTAGTTGCCACTGTAGTCGGTTATAAAGGGTCAGTTATCAATGAGTGGAATATATTTACCACTAAGAAAAAGTAACGACCTATACCCAAATAGAAGCCAGATTCTAATGAATCTGGCTTTTTTTATTTTTCCATCTTTACCGTGTCAAAATACGCGGAAAGTGCTACCCTTTCGGCGAATTTACTAATCTTATTGGATACCCCGATGACAAAATTAACTTCAGACATCGAATCTAACCTAAAACTATTCGTTGAAGAAACCAAGCAAACCAAATTGGTTTGGAGCTTGCGAAATGAAGAGGGTTGGCTAGCTTGCGATTCAACAGAGTTTGAAAGCAGTGAAGTAATGCCATTTTGGTCTTCTCGTGAAGATGCAGAATTACACAATGTTGAAGAATGGGCCGATTTCGAAGTATTAGAAATCCCATTAGATATTTTTGTCGAAGACTGGTTAATCACGTTAGCTGAAGACGGCGTCCTAATTGGAACAAATTGGAATGCAACTTTGGAAGGTAAAGAATTGGAGCCTTCCGATCTAGCGAAACTCTACCTTTAAAAGATATTCAAGTTTCAAAAAACTTAAGCCTAGAGATTAAATATCTCTAGGCTTTTTTACATTTAAAAAAACATCTAATTCTTAGTCTAGAGATAATGATTTTAGACAGTTCGATTCCTATAATTTTCGGCTCACTTCACTAATTCTGTTTTTCTTTTGCACAAATCTCATTTTCTGTTTCAAAAGGTGACATTTGTACTATTTTCATATGTCTGCACACGTACAATAACTCCCTTATCCAATATTCACCTGGGAGCATAAGTGAGAAAGAGTAATCTACTCGCTATTATTATCACCGCATTTGTCACTTTTACTGCTTCGGCGTTTGATCGCGAGAGCTGGAATGAGCTGTATGCTAATCAATTAAAAAGCAATGAACATGCAGCGTTAATGATGCTTCAAGAACGTCATATCATACTTCCTGACAATGCTGAAAAACTCTATATCTCGACGCAAATCTTCCGATTTTATTCCATTCGCAAGCAGCCTTATTACAGCCAATTACCAGATGTCCCAACCAGTTTCGACAAATTTCAACATACGCTAATTGAAGCTCTTAACGACGAAGCAAGTGGTAACAATCAAGCTTCTTATGCAAAACTTAAGAACTTAATAAACCAAACAAAAGTCACTCACGACTATCAAAGCAGAACATTAATTGAATATCAGTTGTGCTTACTGCTTAGTCGAATGGGTGAACACCACAGTGCGAAGTTTTATTGCGCATCAGTCGTCAGCCACTTAGAGCAAATGGAAGACCCATTCATACCGCTAAGGGTCGCTTATCGTCTACTTGCTAATAACTATTCATACCTTGGAGACTACAAAACGGCGTTAGTTAAGTACTTCGAAATCATTTCAAACTCCAAGCCTTACCATGATAATTCTGGTAATTACAACGATATAGGTAATCTTCTTGTTGATATGGGGAGATACGAAGAAGCCGAAACTTACCTTTTAAAATCTCTAGAATTGCGAAGTGAGCCAAACACCTTACCGCTAGCGAAAGCTCAAATAATGCACAACCTTGGCAATTTCTATCTCACTACAGATCAATTTGATAAATCGCAGCAGTTTTTTCAAAAGTCGTTAGAAATATTGAAGGAACTCGATCACCAGTACGGAATCGCCCTTTCCTACATAAGCTTAGGAAAACTCAATACAAAACTGGGTCATCATGATTTAAGTAATGCTTACCTTCATCAAGCAATGGATATGGCCGCCGAGCAAAACAACCGTGAAATGAAGATAAAAATAGCGTTAAGCCTCAGCGAAGAGTATCTAGCCAGAAAGGTTTATAACGTAGCCATTGAATATGCTGAAACTGCGGTAAGAATTGCTCAAAATGACGAATTACCCTTGTTTGAAGCTTCAGCGCACTCGTTACTATCACAAATACATGAACAGACAAGCGATTTCGAGAAAGCATTAGAGCACTATAAGCAGTTTCATACACTCGAAATCAATAAGCGTGATATCGAAAATCAAAACGCTTTTGAAGCCTTAGATTTGAGTAAAAGCAAATTAGAAGAGGAACTTCAAAATTCGAAGTTGGTTTTGAAAAATACCGAACAAAAACACCAGCTCGATAACCTAACACAACGCGATATGATGAACAGAATGTTTATGGTTGTCCTGTTTTTTATTATTGGAGGCATCTTGTATGCCAATAAAAAGACAAGACAAACCGCCGAAAAAGATTCGCTTACACAAACATTCAATCGATTAACTATTTTGGATAAAATCCGTAGGCATCCACAATCCTCTTCTGGTAGCCACAAACACGTATTAGTCCTCTTTGATTTGGATAATTTTAAGGACATCAATGACAGCTATGGACACCCAACTGGTGATATTGCGCTGAAGCACGTTGCTAAAACAATTAAGGAACAGCTCGAAGAAAAGGACTGTGTAGGAAGAATTGGGGGAGAGGAATTCTTAGTCTTACTGAGCGATGTGCCGGAAGAACAAATTTGGCACCGCGTAGAAAAAATGCGAGAGACGATTGAAATCAGTCACTTTATGTCGGAAGACCATCAATCACTGAATTTAACAGCGAGCTTTTCTTATCTTGCGACATCAGAAAAGCTCAGTGATTTTGATATTTTGTATTCGATACTCGATCAAGCGTTATATCAGGCTAAAACAAATGGCAGAAACTGTATTGTCGATGCGTATACCGACCCTATTGACAACGTTCCTCACCCTGCTTCGAAACCAATGACTGCATAACTGATTCTTGATTATCTAAATACTCGTTAAGCCCTGCCGAGCGCAGGTCACAAGAAGGACAATCACCGCAACCATCGCCAATGATCCCGTTGTAACACGTCAGCGTTTGAGAACGTACCAATTCCAGTGCTTTATATTGATCGGCCATTGCCCACGTTTCTGCCTTACTCAGCCACATCAACGGAGTTTTAATGTCTAGAGTTTTGTCCATGCCGGAAACAAGTGCTTTGTTCATTGCTTTTACAAACTCATCGCGGCAATCAGGGTAACCAGAAAAATCGGTTTCACACACGCCTGTAATGACAGTCTCTGCGCCAATTTGATAAGCGTAAATTCCAGCTAGAGTCAGGAAAAGGATGTTTCTACCGGGAACAAACGAATTAGGTAATCCATTGTCTTGCAGTTCATGTGAGACAGGAATGTCATCACGCGTTAACGAACTGATTGCTAGCTCGTTCAGTAAGCCGACATCCATCACTTTATGAGCGGCAATATTGAGATCACTGGCTAGTTTTTCAGCCACTTCAATTTCAAGCTTATGACGCTGACCATAATCAAACGTAATCGCGTGTACTTCATCAAATTCTTCTATCGCTTGAACAAGACAAGTTGTGGAGTCTTGGCCACCACTAAAAACGACAACGGCTTTTTTCATATTACGGCCCTATGCGATGTTTAAGTACTTATGAGTTTGAACAGAGAGACGCCAATTTCGTTCAATACAGGTATCGATACACAGTTTGGTTGCTCTTGGCTTCTGGCTTATTGGCTGAAGGGCTATCGTCGTCTTCTCAGACACGTTAGCGCTGGCGATCAGTTCATCTAGCTGGTCTATGTCTTTTTGCGTTCCAACCGGGTGCTTTATTTCGTCGGCTCGTTCCAATGCGGACTTGAGAACAGGTAGCTTTCCTTTCATCGCAATTTTGGGGGAAACCGTTACCCAAGTAGAATCCGTTGCTTTTACTTCAAAAGTTCCGCTGGTTTCAATCTGACATTGGCAACCAATTTTCTCGAAAGCTTCTGTTAAGTTCACCAAGTCGTATACGCACGGTTCGCCACCCGTTATCACGATATTCTTAGCGCTAAATCCGTGTAATTTGTACTGCTCGACAATTTGCTCAGCGGAAACGAAACACCATGTAGGAGAATCTTCTGTTTTCACCATGATATCGCCAATTGGCGCCAAATCTTTTTCTTCGGCTTCCCATGTTTGTTTTGTATCACACCAAGCACACCCTACAGGACATTCTTGCAAACGAACAAACACCGAAGGCACTCCTGTAAAAGTACCTTCACCTTGGATGGTTTCAAACATTTCGTTGATTTTGTACTGGCTACTCAAAACGTGAACACTTCTTAATCCGGATTCTTAATAGGGTTTACTGCTGGACAAATACCGCCTAGCGAACAGCAAACTGCCGGATTATACGCACTTCTGTAGAACATACCAGTGTTTGTAAAAGGCACAAAAAATAGGACCTCGAAAGATCCTATCCTAATGCCATGAATGACCTACATTCTTTGGTCTTTGCCCGTACGAAGCTGTGTGATTGCAAATATCAATACAAGGATTGGGTATCTAAGCGCTTCTAGAGCCAACGCAATGATAGAGCTGTAATTCAAAATCCCCTGCACGACCCCAAACAATAAATTGGTCAGCACTAACAGGGCTAATACACTCACAATGTGTTTTACACTGCGATGACGAGATTCTACTTTCGGTTTTAAGAAAGTGAAAACTGCCGCTATAGCAATCGAAGTGGCAAACCAGTTCGCAAAGTCTGGTCTTGGCCACAATGTCGCCAACCCTGCGATAATTACAACCACAACCCACCAAACAGAGGCACTGCTTAGTATTTGCCCCGTATGCACCTCGTCTTTTTTATCTAGGCGATTAAAATGCCAAACGGCCATTGCCCCTAGTAAAATACCGACCAAAACGTCTGAGAAGTATTGCGCTCCAAGATAAACACTGGACACACCATGGAACAGCACAATAGTGATAATCGATGGCAAGTAACGTCGCACGACTTCAATTGGGTATTCACGAGTAGCATGCAAATAAAACAGACCTAACACCGTCACCATGAGTGCGCTCGTCATGCTCGGCATTCCAAACCCAAACGTGTCGCCAAGCATCAATTCCGGCATAAAGGCGTGAGGACGAGCAAACCCTACTCCAACTTGTGCAACCAACGCCAAAATCGCGACACTGACCACAGCGAAGAGTAATTCCGCACCAAAGTAACGTCCAAACACCATGAATGCCGTTGGTATCAATAAAATCAGCATCCAAGGACTTGCTAGCGTGTCTCCAACATAGAGAAAAGCATGGATATACGGAACCAATGCTGGTGGAGCACTTAAAACGCCATCTTGAAGCGCTTTGATGTATTTAATTTCCGCTTGGTGAATCGGAGGTGCCGCTTCGACGATATCATCGATATACGCCACTTTTTGTCTTGTCGCTTTTCCGGAGTAGTATTGCAAAGCTTCTATTTGAGACGGGTATCGGTACGTCGCCTTATTTACTTCACCCACTTTCGCAAGCACCACTTGTTTGGTTTCAATACCATAATGGGGTGCAAACCAAGCCGGAACGATGTGATGACCAGCTTCATCAGTGTGGTTGAACGCGACGATGGGAGAATCTGATACGCAATCGTATAACGCCGCATTGCCTAAAACGCCTAACTTCCCAAGAGCAGTAACAACCAAACCCGACTCTTCCCAAGCCTCTCGCTCAGCCGCTTTCGCGGGATCTTCCCCTTCTTCGACATGACCACCTGGGATTGAAATCTGCCCAGTGATGGCCTCTCGCACCATGACAATGCGCCCATCATGGCTTGCTATCAAACATAGTGCGCCTTTGTATTTCTGGGGAGAATCCGTGCTAGCAGAGGCAGTCGCAGATACGGACAAACTGGTAAAAGAGATGAATACTAGAAAAATGAAACATGAAAACAGACGACGAAATGTCACAATGTGTATCCCTAAAATTAAGAATCGATTAGAGGCTTTCGCATCCAATGGATATGATGCTCTAATCCCAAGTTGCTATAAAAGTTTAAGGCAGCTTCATTAAACTGCCACACTTCTACAAACATTTGTTTCACTCCACAGTCTTTAAAAGAGCGCTCCAAGCGTAAGAACAGTAGCCTCGCGATGCCTTGTTTACGAAAATCTGGTTCAACATACATTTCATCAATGCTGCCCATTTGCACAGGTTTCATTATGGAAGATTGTAATTCGCAGAAGTGACCCGAGATAAAGCCAACAGCTCCATGTTCTGGATGCACGGCGACATAAACAAAACATTCTGGGTTATCGAGATAACGAGCAATACTTTTTTCTTGCTCAACATCTTCAGCCGTTTTAAACAGCTCCGGGGTGACTTTGTGATGAAAATCGTGAAGTTCATACATAAAATCGTTGAGTGCTTCCAAATCGGATGTTTGGGCAGCACGAATCTTAATGAGGCTCATAAGTCTATGGGAATAAAAGCTTATGCGCTAAGTATATACTCAATCTACTTCAATGTGCAGAGTTCAGAACCCTATCTGCTACCTCAATTCAGAGAGAAGAATAACTAAAGACAAACAGCATCGGCTGTGACGAAAAAGCGCACCCAATGGATGCGCTCAAATAGTAACCGTTATTTGGGTCGATTAAGTACGTCTTCCAATTCATTTAAGCTGGTGGGATCGTCTATTGTCGATGGCACGGTGTATTGTTCTCCATCTGCAATCTGGCGAATGACTCGTCGAAGGATTTTCCCTGACCTCGTTTTTGGCAAACGGTCTACAACTAAGGCGTGCTTGAAGCAAGCTACGGCACCAATTTCATCCCTTACTTTACCAACCAGCTCTTCTTCAATGTTATCGTCGGCTATCGACACCCCATCTTTAAGAACCACAAAACCAAGCGGTGTTTGACCTTTAAGATCATCGTGTATCCCTACTACAGCGCATTCAGCAACGGCAGGATGACCACCAACAATTTCTTCCATCTCCCCTGTTGATAAACGATGCCCTGCAACATTAATGACATCATCTACTCGACCCATAATGAACAAGTAACCATCTTCATCCAAATATCCGCCATCCCCTGAAACGTAGTACTCAGGAAATTGAGACAAATAACCTGACTCAAATCGGTCGTGATTACGCCATATTGTAGGCAAACAACTTGGTGGGAGTGGGCGTTTTATTGCGACATAACCTTGTTGCCCCGATGCCTTAGCATGACCAAAATCATCAAGAATGGCGACTTCAAAGCCTGGCATGGGTTTTGTTGCGCTGCCGTGTTTAACCGGTAACGCTTCCACCCCTAATGGGTTTCCTGCAATCGCCCAACCCGTTTCCGTTTGCCACCAATGGTCAATCACAGGTTTTCGAGTGCAGGTTTCCACCCACTCTTGAGTTGGAGGATCCAACCTTTCCCCTGCCATAAATATACTGTTTAAATTGGATAGGTCATATTTCCCTATCTGTTTACCTTCTGCGTCTTCCTTTTTAATCGCTCGGAACGCCGTGGGGGCAGAAAAAAGTACATTCACATTGTACTCTTCGCAGACTCTCCAAAATGCGCCAGGATCGGGGGTTTTTATAGGTTTGCCTTCAAACAGTACGGTTGTACAACCATGAATTAAGGGAGCGTATACAATATAAGAATGCCCCACTACCCACCCCACATCTGATGCCGCCCAAAAAACTCCATTTTGCGGAAGGTTATATAAACAAGACATGGAATATTTCATCGCAACCGCGTGCCCACCGTTGTCACGCACAACGCCTTTGGGTTTTCCAGTTGTTCCCGATGTATAAAGAATATAAAGCGGGTCTGTCGATTTTACGGGCACGCAGTCGGCGATAGGTGCTGAGCTTTGCGCGGATTGCCATTCAATATCACGCGGTTGGTTCAACGCAGCAACACACTCAGGGCGCTGAAAAACAATCACAGAGGAAGGTTTCCAGCGGCTATCCATAACGGCTTGGTCGACGATGGGTTTATATGGCAGTATTTTGTTAACTTCAATACCACAGGATGCTGTCATCACCACTTTTGGTTCCGCATCCTCAATCCGCACCGCAAGCTCGTTTGGCGCAAAGCCACCAAAAACTACAGAGTGAATTGCCCCTATTCTGGCGCAAGCTAACATCGCCATAACGGCTTTGGGGATCATGGGCATGTAGATAACGACTCGATCGCCCTTACCGACCCCTTGCACCACAAGCATACCCGCAATTTTAGCCACTTCTTTTTGCAGCTGAGCGTAAGTGTAACTGCGCTTTACTCCAGTAACCGGTGAATCATAGATCAACGCGGTTTTGTCACCATTACCTTGTTCAATGTGGTAGTCCAGCGCAAGCCAACAAGTATTCAAAACTCCGTCGGCGAACCAACGGTCGATGCCATTTTCGTCTTTGCTTAAAATCGTTTGAGGGAACTGAAACCAATCTAGGTTTTGGGCTTGTTTTTTCCAAAACGCTTCGGGTTCATTGCAAGAAAACTGATACTCTTTTTCGTAGGTAGACATCCGTTCTTCCTCCGATATAAAAACGGAGCCGATCATGGCTCCATTTTCAGTTAATTGATAGTAAACAAACTCATGAACTCGTGAACAGGTGTGCGTTCAAGTGCTTGTTGGTCTTTACATAAATCAAAGATTTGCTGAGAACGCATCACAGGGAAACGGGTTTGCAGATTTCGAAGGAATTTTTGCTCCAGCACAGGAATGCCTTCTTCACGGCGACGGCGGTGACCAATCGGATATTCAATTTCGATCTTGTCAGTCGCCGAACCATCATCGAAAAAGACTTGGATCGCATTGGCAATTGAACGCTTATCCGATTCCAAATACTCTCGGCTATACCGCGAGTCTTCAATAATCATCATTTTCTCTCTCAGTGCATCGATGCGCGGATCGCCATTGTGGAAACCATCTTCATAATGCTCTGCCACCAAATCTCCATAGATTAATGGAACGGCAATCATGTACTGTAGGCAATGATCCCTATCCGCAGGATTCGCCAACTTACCGGATTTGGAAATAATACGAATCGCAGATTCATGAGTCGCCACTTCAATTCTGATGATCTGGTCGATTCTATCTTTAACTTCATTGTGAAGCGCCACTGCGCATTCCACAGCGGTTTGTGAATGGAACTCTGCTGGGAAAGATATCTTAAATAAGACATTTTCCATCACGTAGCTTTCAAATGGCTGATTCACACTAAATTGTTCTCCATTGAAAAGTACATCGTAGTATCCCCACTTAGGAGCCGTTAACACAGACGGCAAGCCCATTTCACCTTTCATCGTGATCATCGCAAGTCGAACCGCACGTGAAGTCGCATCCCCAGCCGCCCACGATTTTCGTGAACCTGCATTAGGGGCATGCCGATACGTTCTTAGCGCGCAACCATCGACCCAAGCTTGGGAGACAGCATCTATAATTTGCTCTTTGTTGCCTCCTAGCATTTTGGTGACAACCGCAGTCGATGCAACGCGTACCAAAAGAACATGATCCAACCCAACCCGGTTGTAAGAATTTTCAAGCGCTAACACACCCTGAATCTCGTGAGCTTTGATCATGGCTGTCAGAACATCTTTCATAGTGAGAGGCGCTTTCCCCTCAGCAACAGCAACTTGGCTTAGGTAATCGGCCGTAGCCAAGATACCACCTAGATTGTCTGACGGGTGCCCCCACTCCGCTGCCAACCATGTGTCATTAAAGTCCAACCAACGAATCACACAACCAATGTTAAAAGCAGCAGTGATTGGATCTAACTCATGGCTAGTACCCGGAACTCGCGCACCATGCCTGACGGTTGTTCCCGGGACGATTGGTCCAAGATGTTTCGTACACTCTGGGAATCTAAGCGCCAGTAACCCACAACCTAGCGTATCCATTAAACAATTTCGGGCTGTGTTGTACGCTTCTTCAGACTGAATATTGGTATTGCTAACGTATTCCGCTATTTGGACAAGCAGGTCGTCAGGTGCTGGGCGTTCATTTACTTCTACATTTTGTGTCATTTCTTGTTCCTTAAATTCTATAGACGTTTGTCGATTGGCAGCCAGTCTTGGTGTTCTGGACCTGTGTAATCGGCACTGGGTCGGATGATTCGATTGTTTTCTCTTTGCTCAAAAATATGAGCACACCAGCCAGTTAAGCGACTCATCACAAAAATAGGCGTAAATAATTTGGTGGGAATGTTCATAAAGTGGTACGCCGAAGCGTGGAAGAAATCCGCGTTACAAAACAAATCTTTCTCACGCTTCATGACCGATTCGACTCGCTCGCTTACGGCATAAAGGTGGGTATCGCCAACCGAATCAGATAGCGTTTTTGACCATGCTTTTATCAGTGCATTTCGAGGGTCACTTTCACGATAGATAGCATGACCAAAACCCATGATCTTTTCTTTACGCTCTAACATGCCTAGCGTCTCGCGTTCCGCTTCTTCTACTGATGTCCAATTCTCAATCATCGCCATCGCCGCTTCATTTGCACCGCCATGCAATGGGCCACGCAATGTTCCAATTGCGCCAGTCACGCAGGAATGAATATCAGAAAGTGTGGAGGCACATACGCGAGCGGTGAATGTAGAGGCATTAAATTCATGCTCCGCGTATAAGATCAGAGAACAGTGCATCACCTTTTTATGGAGTTCAGAAACGGGTTCGTCCGATAACATTTTTAGGAAGTAGCCACCAATGCTGTCTTCACCCTCATCATCCGTATCAATCCGAACGCCATCGTGCGAGAAGCGATACCAATAGCAAATAATCGCAGGAAACAAAGCCAACATTCGTTCTGTAGCAGCAAGTTGACCCTCAAAGGACTCTTCTGTTTCTAAGTTCCCAAGAACTGAACAACCTGTTCTCATTACGTCCATTGGGTGCGCCGTTGAAGGTAGCAATTCCAGAGCTTCTTTTAACGGTTCCGGCAACCCTCTTAAACGCTTTAAGGTTAACTTATATTCATCTAACTCTCGTTGGTTTGGCAGTTTTCCCCGCAGCAGCAAATAAGCGACTTCTTCAAACTCAGCATGATTCGCTAAATCCGTAATGTCGTACCCACGATAGGTCAGCCCCGTACCGCTTTTTCCTACGGTACATAGTGCTGTTGAACCTGCGCTTTGCCCACGCAGCCCTGCACCACCAAGTGGTTTATCTGTCATGACAGACTCCTTGTCATTATGCTTTTGCCTGTTCGTTATTTTTATGAGTTGAACAGTGCGCCAGCAGCTTCACGTTATTGGATTGTGTACGACTATGTTTTGTCGGCGAACAACTCGTCGAGTTTGTCCTCATAGTCGTGGTAATTTAGGTGTTGATATAACTCTTTTCGGGTTTGCATTTGGCCAATCAATGCTTCTTGATTGCCTTCATTTAATAGATGGGAATAAACCATTTCTGCCGCTTTATTCATGGCGCGAAAGGCGCTGAGAGGGTAAAGCACCATATCCACAGAATGCTCTGCAAGGTCTTCCCCCTTATAGAGTGGTGTTTGTCCAAATTCGGTTATATTGGCCAGTATTGGCACCTTGTAGCCAAAATGCTGCGTTAGTGCATCAGACAGCATTTGGTATTGATTCAGTTCGACAAAAGCTTCCGGGAACAGCATGTCAGCACCCGATTCCACATAAGCAATACAACGATCAATTGCACTGTCCATTCCTTCTACTGCCAACGCGTCCGTTCTCGCCATCAATACAAAATCACCGTCGCTTTTTGCATCCACAGCCGCTTTAATTCGGTCGGTCATTTCTTGCGTGGATACGATGGCTTTATTTGGTCGGTGACCACATCGTTTTTGAGCGACTTGGTCTTCCATATGCACCGCTGCTGCGCCGGCTTTCTCTATCGATTTAACGGTACGAGCTATATTAAATGCCCCGCCAAAACCGGTATCGATATCCACCAACAAAGGCAAATCGCAAGCGTTAGTGACTCGCTCCACATCCACCAGAACATCATTGAGTGTAGTGATACCCAGATCGGGTAAACCATAAGAAGCATTGGCAATGCCACCGCCAGACAAATAAATCGCCTGATGACCGGTATTTTTTGCCATCATGGCGCAATACGCATTGATGGTGCCGACAATTTGTAGTGGGTGATGATTTTCTACCGCTAAGCGAAACTTCTTCCCTGGTGAGACCTTACTTGCCGTCATGCGTCACTCTCCTGTTGAATTTGTAGTTCGATAAGCTGGCGGCTGCACGAGATGTGTCTTCTCATCAACATTTCCGCTAACTCTTCGTCTCGATTTTGAATGGCTTTGAGTATGAATTTATGTTCTTCCAGCGCTTGCTCGGGGCGAGAATGCGAGCGTGGAGACTGATATCGATACATTCGAAGTAGGTGGTACAACTCATCGCATAATAAGGTGACAAGCTTGCTGTTTCGGCTGGCTTTAATAATTCGGTAATGGAAGTCGAAATCACCGTGTTGGTGGAAGTAAGAAGAGCCCTCTACCTGTTCAATATGATCGGAATGTGTCGACAATAACTGACTCAAACCTTCTATTTCTTCATCGGTGATGTATCTCGCCGCTAACCTTGCTGCCATACCTTCTAAAGCTTCACGAACGGCATACAGTTCAGATAGGTGAGTTAACGATATTTCGATAACTCGGGCACCAACATGCGGGATCCGTTCAATCAGCCCAAGTCCTTCAAGGCGCATTATCGCTTCTCTTAACGGACCTCGGCTTACATTAAATCGTTTTGCTAACTCTGGCTCAGAGATTTTGCTTCCAGGAATGATGTGCCCTTCCACAATCGCTTCTACCAAGCTACTGGTGAGGTTTTCTGATTTTGTCGCTTCTTTCTCAGGTGTAACTACAGACATCGACTCGCTCTACATTGTCAACAATATTCAAGATTTGATCATAATTTAGCCACTAAAATCTAATAGATCAATAAAATTGTCGACAATTTAGACTAATGTCGAATGAGTAAATTCATTCAATTTGCGTATTTTTTGAGAAATGAGCAGAGAGATTCGTATGAAGAAGCGGAAGAACAACCACACTTTCGACGTGTGAACACGGCTAACAGGTACAGAAATGACTAGGTTCTATCTGTTGGTATTTCCATGACACCGGTGTGTCCTATGGAGATATATCCATTTACTTGTAGGAAACCAACGATCAATCCAAGCATCGCAGCACCGAATAGAACAATAAGTAGCCGCTTTTTCCTATATTTTGCAACAAGTGATACCAATATGAGAGCAAATACAAATGGAGCAATTTGCAAAAAGTATGGGCGAGCATTCAAACCAACTAACCACAACCCTGTAACAGCTGAAAGCCACGAAACAAGATAAAAAAGATTAAACAATTGCATCTCCCCATAAACTAATTTTGTTCATTTTATACATACAGTTACGCCTTACCCTTCTCGTTACTCCGACGATGCGATCAAGCTAACTTCATTTCGCCATGAACAATATGAACTTAATTCACTTTTTGTTTTTTATTCTTTTTAAGTCCTCTATCTGGGCTTTCACACCTCAGCACACTAAGTTAACAACTAGCACCAAATAGCAACATAAACATAACAAATGGGCTCATCTATGAATAAGCTCAACGACATAAGGAACGTGACATGATTAAGGTACTGAAACCCACATTAGCGGCTGCGGTAATTGCTGCTAGCTTTTCTTTCAGCGCATTTGCCGCTGACATGGAAAAGATTCACTTTTTAATCCCCGGCGGCGCTGGTGGCGGTTGGGATATGACCGCTCGTGGTACTGGTGATGCATTAGTTAAATCTGACATTGTCGACAAAGTTTCATTCCAAAACCTTTCTGGTGGCGGTGGTGGTAAAGCAATCGCACACCTCATCGAAACAGCAAAGCGCCAAGAAGACACACTCATGGTGAATTCAACGCCCATCGTTGTCCGTTCCCTAACGGGTATATTCCCTCAATCTTTCCGTGACTTAACACCAGTTGCAGCGACCATTGCTGATTACGGCGCAATCGTTACATCCGTCGATTCTAAGTACAACACATGGCAAGAAGTCGTAGAGGATTTCAAAGAAAACCCACGTAAAGTAAAAATTGCAGGTGGATCGGCTCGTGGCAGCATGGATCACCTTGTAGTAGCAGCGGCATTTAAAGGTGAAGGTTTCGACGCCAAAGCCGTGCGCTACATCGCTTACGATGCAGGAGGTAAAGCAATGGCTGCTTTACTTTCTGGTGAAACGCCGCTTCTTTCTACTGGTCTTGGTGAAGTGTTAGAGATGTCTAGAAGTGGTCAAGTAAAAATACTGGCAGTGACCGCACCTAAACGCCTTCCAGCTGCTCCTGAAATTCCGACACTCGTTGAAACAGGAAATAACACCGTATTCGCTAACTGGCGTGGCTTCTTCGCTGCACCTAATACCCCACAGGCAAAAATTGATGAATACAACAATGCGTTATCTAAGATGTACACCACTAAAGAGTGGGCAACGGTTAGAAACCGCAACGGTTGGATTGACAACTACAAGCCAGACCAAGATTTCTACAAGTTCCTTGAGGAACAAGAAGAAACAATGGGTGCACTAATGCGTGAGCTTGGTTTCCTTAAGTAAAAGTTTGACCAATTCTGTGTGTTTGATCTGCTCGACTCACTAGAATTGGTCTGCCCCTTTGCTGTGTACGCTGTAAAACGCCAAACTCCTTTGTTTATTTAGTTATTCCCTCAGTGAGGCTGCCTTAAACGGCATCTTCACAACTAAATTGATTAACTGAGCGTGCACGGCTTTTTTCCTTCCATTTAGAACAAAGGAATGAAGATATGTCTGTTAAGCCCACCAACTTATTTTGTCGTGACCGCGTGGGCGCGATGATATTTCTCGTCGTCTGCTTATGTTACGGCTATCAAACCACGCAAATCCCTCTATTCCCAGGGGATGAATACGAACCCTTTACTGCTCGAACACTCCCAACATTACTTACCGTCGTCGGCGTTATTCTTTCTTTGATGTTGCTTGTAACTGCTCGCCCTGATGAAGAAAACGGTTCGCTGCTGGGTTTCGACTGGAAATTGCTCATCGGCTTTTTGATATTAATGGCAATGTACGGCGTTGGGCTCACTTACGTTGGCTTTGTATTAGCAACGGGGTTGTTCTTAATGATCGGGTTCTACATGCTTGGAGAGCGTAAGAAATCTATCTTATTTGGCGCTTCTTTCCCGTTTGTTATCGCTTTCTATTTACTACTGACTCAGGGTTTAGATATCTATCTAGAACCCGGTGTTTTGTTCTCTATCTGGTAGGAGATTGACATGTTAGATGGAATATTAGCGGGTCTTTCTACCGCCGTAATGCCGATGAACATCATGATGGTGATCGTCGGTTGTTTTGTAGGAACCTTTATTGGCATGTTGCCGGGATTAGGTCCCATTTCTGCAATCGCATTGATGATCCCCATCAGCTATGGTTTAGACCCAGCTTCTGGTCTTATTCTTATGGCCGGTGTTTATTATGGTGCCGTTTTTGGTGGATCCACATCCTCTATTTTAATCAATGCTCCGGGCTGCTCTTCAACGGTTGTTACCGCATTTGATGGCTACCCAATGGCACAAAAAGGTCAGGCTGGAAAGGCTCTGGCACTCGCCGCTTACTCATCGTTTACTGGTGGTACGCTTTCAGCAATCATGCTTTTGGTTGCCGCTCCTGCTCTAGCAAGCGTGTCTTTGAGCTTTCAGTCTTCAGACTATTTCGCTCTAATGCTTCTTGGTTTGTCTGCGGTAGCTGCCTTTGCAGGTAAAGGCCAAGTTTTGAAAGCTTGGATGATGACGATTCTGGGCTTAATGCTATCTACAGTTGGTATCGACAAAGGTGTTGGTGTAGAACGCTTTACATTTGGTTTGACGGATCTCATGGACGGCTTTAGCTTCCTACTGCTTGCTATGGCGACGTTCGCCTTAGGTGAAACCTTAATGGGGATTTTGAAACCCCAACAAGATACCCGAGGCGATGAAAGCAACAAGCTCAATAACTTGGGTAGCATGAAGGTAACAAAAGAAGAAGTGAAAGAGGTCGCTCCTGTTTCTCTGCGTTCTTCTGTTCTGGGTTTCTTTACTGGCGTACTTCCGGGTGCGGGCGCAACAATCGCAGCATTCCTAAGTTATGGTATGGAACGTAACTTAGCACCAAAAGAGAAACGCGAAGAATTTGGTAAAGGCAGCATCCGAGGTTTGGTTGCACCTGAATCGGCGAATAATGCAGCATCTAGCGGCTCGTTTGTTCCCCTTCTTACTTTGGGTATTCCAGGCTCAGGAACCACCGCCATCATGCTTGGTGCCCTGATTGCTTACGGTATTCAGCCAGGTCCACGCCTGTTTGTGGATCATCCAGACGTATTCTGGTCGGTTATCATCTCCATGTACTTTGGTAACATTGTATTGGTTATCTTAAATCTACCGCTGATCCCATACATCTCGAAGCTACTTATGGTGCCTCGCACCGTACTTCTTCCAATGATTTTGTTCTTCTCAATCACTGGGGTTTACTTGGTATCGTTCAATACGATGGATGTGTTCATTATGTTGCTTGTCGCCATGGCAGCTATTGCGCTTAGGTTGGCTAACTTCCCCCTCGCCCCATTACTACTCGGATTCATTCTGGGCGGGCTGATGGAAGAAAATCTTCGCCGAGCCTTAATGATCAGCGACGGTGAACTGAGTTTTTTATGGGAAAGACCTATAACGGGAGTATTCGGTGCGCTGGCAGTCGCTGTCCTTCTAAGCCCTATTATTGCTAAGCTTTTTGGGTACTTAAAGCAACGCAATGCAGCAAACCCGACTCACTAAGATTAGATTTAGCGATCGAAAGTCATTCGACATAAACACAAACCCAAAGGCTTCTGGAAAACCAGAAGCCTTTTTATTTTTGAACGAGTTTAGTTAGGTTATTTAATTTTTCCGAAATCGACCTTCAAGTAACGAGTAAAATCGCTATGACGAACTTCACTGCCTAAAGAAGGAAACTCTGATCTTGTCCACCAAAAAGCTTCCATGCCCATATCGTAATCGAGAGCATTAGAGTGGAAACGAACGGTAACGGGCTTGTTGAAGTTTTTGTCGATTTCCCAGAAAACATATCCCGGTATCGCCGTATCTCCCCCCCATGCTGGTGGGAATGGCTCATCGGTGCGATAAATACGCCAATCAGCACCCGCGTAAAACCAGTTGTACCAATTTTTCTTCCATAGTGTGTACAGCTGCCATTTATTACCGGCATTACCACCACTACGAGTGATACCAGAATGCCCGTAGGAAACAGATTGCTGTGGCGGCGTAATAGAAATACTAGGGGCACCGGCAGAGCCTGAAACAGAGAACGATGGCCCAATAGGAACTGAGACACTGGTTGCTGCCGACACGGCTTCAGGTCCTGAACGTCTTAGGAAGAAAGCGTTATCTGGGTTGTAGCTCAATTCACACGCTCGCCCAGCTTCTGGAACCAAGCAGATTTCAAAATTTAGTTTATCAAGCAAGCGATAAGCTTTGGATTGAATACCGCCCGTTTGTTCGTGGTAAGGTTTTTGATTGTTGTTTCGGGTTAAACCTTGCCCTGCCCACTGGGTGGCTAAATACTTGTGACCAGAAGCATCGCGATACGCGACCACTTCGACTTTGGTATTGATGGTACGGCGGCCATTCACAGAGTAGATAATTTCTTCGCTATTCAAACAAGTACCGTCTTCTACCTGCCAACGTGTTTTCAGCACTGAACACAAATTAGACGGCGTAAAAAACTCAGCGTGTACTGGCGCAGAAGTAAACGTAGATGCTCCGACCATCCCAAGCATTGAAACAGTGATTAAAGAGCGAAGATTGATTGTCTTTGTCATTATTTATCTCCTCTGCTTGATTGGTCTTTAAAAAACGCGCTTAGCTGTTCTTGAATGATGTTATTAGACGTATTTGCAAAGCTTAAACTGTTAGAAGATTCTTCGTTTCTAAGTGTCATGCGCTTTGCAAAATTGCCATCGATAGGGAAAAGTACAACGACATCACCTTCCGATCCGATTCCGGTTAACTCTAAAGACAATTCTTCAACGTTGTTTTGTATAACAATGGGGAGATTTTTCTCTTTTGCCATTTTTATCAGAGGGCTAGATACCGCTTGGCTAGAGTCGACATGGTTACCATTGATCATAAGCAAGACGTTATCTGCATTAAAATCGACGGCTGAAAGACCTTCAACTACTGTGTATTCACTGCTTAGTAAATTCAGAAGTGCTGCGTCGCTCGAATTAACGTCACCAAGAGATAAACTGGTGTTTGCTGCGGATGCAAATCCACTCATGATGGCCAAGCAGGCACCTAGATATTTCACGTTTATATTTTTCATTATTTTTCCTTGTAGGGTTGGAAACTGACAACCCATACAGCGTTATTTATAGGGTCATCATTAACTCCTTTGTAACCTCAAGAAAGAACACTAAACAAGCAAAACACTCTGTATTTTATAAAATATTGGAATTGTATTATCAGATTCAGTAATTAGAAATTTTTGTTGATTGACACATAGCTACTTTTACCTTTAGAAATAAACGTTTATGTCATTTAGAACGTATGTGATATTGCTTCTAAATACAGTGAGACTGAAAGTGATATACGTAGTACGAGGCGAATAAAACGAAAAAGCCTCGTGATAATAACGAGGCTTCCTGATTCAAATAATATACCCAAGTGACCTCAAGGTGCAGGATTCAGAGCCTCATATTCTGCTTCAATTCAAGGAAAAGAACGCAGTGGAATGACGAGTCATTTTCAAGTTCTTAGACGATGAAGTGAGGCAGAATATGGGCTCCCAAGGGCGAGTTTAACTGGCTTTCAGACTGCGTTATCGATTCTTGATTTAGAACCACTAGATCTTCAAATCGATGCCTTGCCTGGAAGCCAGTTAACTCTCGCTGAACCTAGCATCTTGAGGTTACTTGGGTATAATCAAATTTTAAAGGCTAGGTTTATTTAATACACGCTCATCAATCACGCATTTCAGCCTTTTTTTCAATATCGCTAGGCACACTTAATTCCCAACGTTTCAACTCTTTCTTACTGAATATAAATGCCCCTTTTTTCGGTGTCGTTATCGTTGGCATTTCTCCCGAAGCAACAAACTGATTAATGAGTTTTGCTACTTCTATTCCTTGTTCAAGAGCACTGATACTTAGCCCCCCTATTGCCTTTCCTTTACCGACGGAATATGACCAAAAAGCAAACACGGGAATGGGAGAATTTTCACTTGTCCAAGAACTTACTTCATCCAATGAGTAGTGTTTGCCAGATTTATCTTTAAGAGCAGCATAATTGGCAATGATAATGGCATCGTAACCTTGTTGTTTGGTTTCTAAAATATTACTTTCCCAACTTTCGTAATTCTGAATCAAACTAGTATGGACGTTAATACCATTGATGCTTTGAGAAAGTTTATTATTGAAAGACGTTTCGAGAATGGCATGAGACGTAGCAGCCCCATCCATTAATACACGAATTTTAGCGACGTCGGGTAACACTTTACTGATCATATATACGGAGCGCTTCATCAGGGGTCGCTCTAACACGCCAGAAATACTTGGAGTAATTGGAACATAATTCCGAGGGTTGGCATTGATGCCTAAAAAGAAAGTGGGAATATTGTTTTCTATTAAACGAGGACCTAGGTATTTGAGGGCATTGTCGTCAGAAACCACCACGATGTCTGGATCGTGCTGTTGGATAAACTCCCATGCTTCATCGGCTATCGCTGGAAACTGCTTAACAGGCTTACGTTTGGTATCCATTTGGAAATTATGAATGTTCATCTCCCCAATTTCGCTGTTAAAGCCCTCTCGATACTCCGCAACCCAAGGATATTCAAAATGGTAGCTATGAATAAAAACAAGTTCTTTAGCAATACTATTACTTGCAAATAGCATGGTCATCAGCAGCAAAAAGATTTTTCTCATAAGAAAGCCCTAACACATTGTCTTATTCAAGTTTAGACAATTTGTTAGGACCTGCTAATTTTCGTTTAAAGCTCTTATACCCAAGTGACCTCAAGGTGCAGGATTCAGAGCCTCATATTCTGTTTCAATTCAAGCCTTTCTACTTCAAAATCAGGAACGCAGCGGAATGACGAGTCCTTTCCAAGTTCTTAGACGATGAAGTGAGGCAGAATATGGGCTCCCAAGGGCGAGTTTAACTGGCTTTCATACTGCGTTACCGATTTTTAATTTAGAACGACTATATCTTCAAATCGATGCCTTGCCTGAAAGCCAGTTAACTCTCGCTGAACCTAGCATCTTGAGGTTACTTGGGTATATAAGAAATTGATTAACGGAAGATTCTGCGATAAGTGCGTTCAGGTCGCCCCACAGACCCATAATGGACATCAGCTTCGATCTCACCGGAACTAATTAAATACTCAAGGTAACGCCTCGCCGTTGTTCGGCTTGCACCAATTTTAATGCCCGCTTCGTCGGCGGTGAATTGTGCATCTCCCCCAAAAAGCTGGCGGATCTTATCCAGTGTTACACCGTCAATACCTTTGGGTAATCGGTTTGTTGAAGGCTCTTGCGACGTTGATGCTTGCAACATTTTATCGACCAGTTTCTGATCCAAGTCTGATACTGTTTCCAGCTCTTGTTTCTGCGCTTGATATTTTTTTAACGCCGCTTCAAGTCGTGAAAAAATGACAGGCTTCAATAAGTAATCCACCACCCCACCTCGCATGGCTTCTTGCAGCGTATCAACATCGCGCGCTGCGGTTACCAAAATCACATCGCAGTGTTGTTTTTGTTGCCGTACTTGGCTGAGGATTTCAAGCCCATTTCCATCTGGTAGGTAGACATCAAGTATCACAAGATCCGGTTGAAGCAGATCCAACTGCATTTCCGCTTCAGATTGGGAGGTGGCGATCGCGACTACATCAAACCCACCAATCTGATTAAGATATCTGTGATGTACCTCAGCGATACCTTCATCGTCCTCGATGATCATCACTTTTGTACTTGCCACCATTATTTCTTTTCCTTTGGTATATACACCGTTGCTCTTACTCCTTGAGTCGGTCCGTTTCCAATATCCAGCTGACCGCCATATTGCTTCACCAAATTGTCAACAAGGTATAGCCCAACACCTCGATTGTTTTTCGCCTTACTTGAAACACCTTTGTCTACAAGTTTGGCTACATCAATGTCACTTGGCAAACCGCAACCGCTGTCTTCTACTTCTAAAATAATTTCAGTACCGTAATCGCTGATCGAAACAAAAATGTGGTTATTGGGCATTTTCCCGCGCTCTACGATCATTGCGTCGAATGCGTTATCAATTAAATTACCCAAAATTGTCACGAGGTCTTCAGCATTCACGTTGGTTGGTAGTGGTTCTAGTCGTGTACCGTTATCAATCTCCAAAACTAACCCAATCTCACGTGCACGTTCAGTTTTTCCTAGCAATAAACCGGCGACTAATGGGTCTTTCACTGTTTCTCGTATAAAACCGATCAGCGCTTGATAGTGCGCGGTCTCTTGCCCTATCAGTTTCTGCACTTCTTCCGATTCACCCAGTTGTACCAGGCCGCTTATCGTATTGAGCTTGTTCCGGTGTTCATGGGTTTGAGAACGAAGCATATCGGCGTATTCGCGCGTTTGTGAAAGCTGTTTTGTCAGTTCGGTTATTTCATCACGACGGCGAAAGCTCGACACCGCTCCAACCACTTCTCCCTTTACGATAATTGGATTGCGGTTGGCGACTATTCGCTGATCATTCAAATAAAGATCAATATCATGCTGAGGCTCTTTAGTGGAAAGAATGCCAATTAAGTCACTGTCTGGCAGAACCTCTTTCATTGGCATGTTCATCACACTGCCGCGCCTAATTTTAAGAATGTCACATGCACTGCGATTGATTGATCGGATCAGCCCTTTGTTGTCTATGCTGATAACCCCCTCTTTAATCGTGCTCATCGTGACATCAAGCTCGACATACAACCGAGCGATTTCTTCTGGCTCAAAGCCTAAAATTGCTTTCTGAAAACGCCTTGATGCGTAATTAGACAAAATGGCGTTGGCAATCACCACCAGCAGCGCCATCGCAATGAGAAAGGCAAGATATGGCTCAATTCTATCTTGCAGGCTATCCAATAAATAACCCACTGAAACAACACCAATAATATTGCCATCGCGATCAAATATAGGGGTTTTACCGCGGACCGATTTGCCCAGCGAGCCTTCCGCATAGGAAACGTAAGATTGCCCTAACTCCAGCGCCCTAACATTATCTCCCCCTTTCATTGGCTGCCCAACGCGCTCGCTCACGGGGTGAATCAATCGAATGCCTTCTTTATTGCCTATCACAATAAAAGTTGCCCCGATCAAATCCGTCAATTCTTTAAATTCTTGTGGGAGCAGCCCTACCTCTTCCGTGGTTACCATATCGACAACCGATTGGGACTGAGCCAAAAACTGGGCGATTCCGAGTGCTTTGTAGCCCATTTCTTCTTGCTGGGAATGTTTGATGTAAGCAAATCCGGCTGCCGTCAAAATCAGCAGCTCGATCAAGCCAGACAATGTCATAATTATCAATAGCCTGCGGCGAAAACTCAGATTCTTCCAACTTAACAATGTCATTCCCCTTTATTCTGAGCTCGGAACATAACAAAAAAGAAACATTTCTTCCGTTAGGCGTCGCAAAAAATTGACTCCTTTATCAAAAAGACTCGGTTGCACAGCCATTTTTTAGAGTATAAACTCTATTTTAAATTTTCAGCGGTCAGTTAATGATGAAAAAGAGACCTTTTGCCTTTCTTTTGGGGACACTGATTACCCTACCCTTTTCCGCGCAATCTCAGCCAGTTAGCTTTGATCAAGCGTGGCAAATCGTGCAGCAACAAAGCGACGCCTTATCTGCTTCTCGAGCCAATCTTCAGCGTTACCAACACCTTCAAGCATCGAAAGACAGTTTAAACTTACCCAAAGTCACCCTTTCTGCTAACTACACTCGCTTAGATGACGATGTGACATTATCGGCTGGGCAAGTTGCTGATAGCTCTAATGTCGACCTATCGGGCTTGGGTCATATGTTGCCCCCAAGTGTTATTCAAAGCCTAGCAGGTGCGAGTTCCACTATTACCGAGAAAGACATTTTTTCGTCGTCTATCCGCGCCATTTGGCCGATATTCACAGGCGGAAGAATTACAGCGGCTCAAGAAATAGCGAAAGGTCAAACTGAAGAAGCGCGCAGCCAACTTGAGATGGAAAGGCAGGCAAAATTTGAAGACCTGACCAAATTTTATTTCAGCGTCGTCCTTGCCAAAAAAGTGGTTGAAACAAGGCACGCCGTTGAGGATGGATTAGAAAAACACCGCAACTTCGCTTTGAAAATGGAAAAACAAGGGCAAATCGCTAAGGTAGAACGCTTACAAGCCGAAGCCTCGTTAGACAAAGCCAAAGTGGATCGGAAAAAAGCAGAGCGTGATTTGGACATCGCAAAAACCGCGTTAGCCAAAATGCTAAATGTACAAGACGTTCAGTTGCAAAGCGCTTTATTCATTAACGATAGCCTACCGCCAATGTCGGCTTTTGTTGATCAAACCTTAAATACCTACCCGGGTTTACAATTGCTCGACGCCAAGGAGCAACAAGCCAGCAATTTGGTGAAAGCAGAAGACGGGAAATACTTCCCGAATGTTTACCTATATGGCGATTACACCGTATATGAACATGACAGCTTGGCAAGCCAAATGAAGCCAGACTGGCTCGTTGGTGTCGGAGTCAGCATTCCACTTATCGACTCTTCTGGTCGCTCTGACCGCTCTCAGGCTGCTCATAGCGCCGTTCAACAAGTTCAACATTTAAAGGCACAAGCGCAAAAAGACTTACAAGTGTTAGTGGAGAAAACCTATTTAGAAGCCGAGCAAGCCAAGGAAGAAGTCAATGGGCTCACCTCTAGCTTAAACCTAGCAACAGAAAACCTTAAGCTTCGCCAACGTGCGTTTTCGCAAGGCTTATCTAACTCATTAGAAGTCGTCGATGCTCAGCTTTATTTAGCCAGCATTAAAACGCAGCAACATGCCGCACGTTTCAACTACCTTATCGCACTGAATAAACTGCTCGCACTGAGCAATGAAATGACCACTTTCCATCAATACGAACATAGAGCCAATCTGGAGACTCAATCATGAAATCAAACCTATTAAAACCTGTTTTCGCTGGCGTCATCGCCTTAGGTTTAGGTGGATGGCTGATTCACAGTTTCAACGCGGCCTATGAAGAACAGCCCCTGCGCCTTCAAGGGCAAATCGAAGCGCAGCAATACAATATTTCATCCAAAGTCGCTGGTCGTATCGACAAAGTATTGGTTCGAAAAGGCGATGAGATTCAAAATGGTGATCTTATCTTCACTATCTACAGCCCAGAGCTAGACGCCAAGTTAGAACAAGCGGTGGCGAGTAAAGAAGCGGCCGGCGCACTGGCTCAAGAAGCAGAAAAAGGCGCACGCGATCAGCAAATTCAAGCATCCAAAGATCAGTGGCAAAAAGCCAAAGCCGCATCAGACTTGATGGAAAAAACCTATAACCGTATTAACAACCTATACAAAGATGGTGTTGTCGCGGAACAAAAACGTGATGAGGCGTTAACTCAGTGGCAAGCCGCTAAATACACGGAAAGTGCCGCATACCAAATGTATGAAATGGCAAACGAAGGCGCGCGCGATGAAACCAAACGCGCTGCTGCGGAGAAAGCCAGAATGGCCGCCGGTGCCGTTGCTGAAGTCGAAGCCTTTGCCGCCGATACTAAAATCCGAAGCTGGTTTAAAGGTGAGGTATCACAAGTTCTACTAAGCCCAGGTGAATTAGCACCTCAAGGGTTCCCTGTTGTGACCGTATTGGATATGGAAGATGCTTGGGCTGTGTTCAATGTTCGTGAAGATTTACTGAGTCAGTTTTCTAAAGGCAGTGAGTTTTCAGCATGGGTTCCAGCGATCGAACAGCACGTTACCTTCAAAGTTTCTCACGTATCCGTAATGGGTGATTTCGCAACGTGGCGCTCTACCGATTCTTCTCAGGGTTTTGATATGAGAACGTTTGAAGTTGAAGCGCGCCCAACCAAGCCAACAGAAGGGCTTCGTATGGGCATGAGTGTCGTCATAGAGAGTTTATAATCCATGATTCAATCTTCATCGGATTCAGGGCAACGCTTCTCAGGGCAACGTTTGTTTTCTGAGCAACGCTTGGGCTCTGGACAATGCCTAATAGTTAAAGCAGACAAATGGCTTTTGTCTGCGTTAACGTGGATTCCTATTCTGGTTGCGGTGATCATTTGGGGTGTGTTCAATCAAGGGCTCGCAAGAGATATGGCGATTGGTATTGTCGATCACGACCACACTCAGTTTTCACGCGAGCTTGTACGTCATTACGATGCCTCCCCAAGCCTTGATGTACAAAGCCATTACACCGATACGCTATCGGCTAAAGAGGCACTTCAGTCTGGCGAGATCTATGCCTACATAGTGATACCATCAAACAGCTTCAAGCATGTTTTGCAGGGCAAGCCACCGCAAATTTCGGCGTTTACAAACACGCAATACATACTTATCGGTCGATTAATCAATTCCGCATTGTTGCAAGCTCAAGGGACGTTTAATGCAAAACTTGAAGCTGGAAAAGTGCTGTTAGGAGGCGATATAACGCCTGTGCAAGCTCTAGGGCAAGCGGTACCAGTGCGAAGCCAAATCACGCCTCTGTTTAACAGTAATACCAACTATTCGCAGTTTCTTCTTGGCGCTGTGGTACCTGCAATATGGCAAATTGCCATTGTGGTTGGCACCGTGATGGCATTAGCCGCGAACTTGCGTTTGAGAGGCAAGGAGCAGTGGTTCAATGACGCACCTATTTTAAACGTGTTTCGAACACTTGCGCCTTACTCTTTAGTGTTTGTCGCCCAAGGCTTTTTGATGCTTTTCTGGTTTTACATTGGACTGGGCTGGCCATTTCATGGCGACATCGCCATTTTATTGCTTGCACAGATATTGATGGTTATTGCCTGTATGATCATGGGAAGCGTATTTTTCTTTTTGAGTCTGGATGCCACGCGAGCCATGAGTTTCGCTGGCGCATTCACCGCCCCCAGCTTCGCCTTTATGGGGATCACTTTTCCCGTTACAGAAATGAATGGTATCGCACAAGCTTGGCGCTCTATGTTGCCTGTTAGCCACTACATTGAAGCGCAAGTTTACCAGTCTAACTACGGGGCAACTTGGGCAGACACGTTGAACACACTTATACCAATGGCGGGCTACATTGTGCCTTTCATACTGATGTTATTGCTAATTCGTAAGAACAGTGTTTCGACTAAGGCGGTAACCTCATGAGCACTCAATGGTTATTTCCTCAGTCTCTTTGGCAAGAATTACGCGCTATTGTGAAGCATCCAGCGATTGTTTTAACGGTGTTTGGTGGCACTCTGTTTTACTCTTTCCTATATCCACTCCCCTATGCTAACCAAGTGGCTCAGGAACAAACCGTCGCGGTGGTTAACTTAGACAAAAGCCAAACCAGTTATCAGCTCGAACGCATGGTCGATGCGACACCCCAAGTCGCCATTACCCATCGAGTACACGCCATAGAAGACGCAAAATCGTTGTTTTTGTCGCAACAGGTAAGCGGTATTTTGGTGATCCCAGAGCACTTTTATCGGGATCTCATGCTAGGTAAAAGCCCCGTGCTGTCTTACGCTGGAGACGCATCATACTTTTTAGTTTATGGTGCGGTTGTTGAAGGTCTGGCACAAGCATCGGGTACTTTGGCAGCAAAAGCAAAAGTGGTAAAACTGCTTGCTGATGGCATACCACTAGCGAAAGCCAGTGAACTGTATTCACCAGTGCACTTAAACATTAAACCCACGTTTAATCCCGAAATGGGTTACGTCGACTATGTCGTCCCCGCTGTCTTTGTACTCATACTTCATCAAACATTGATCATGGGTGCAGGTCTTCTGACTGCGCACCAAAAGAATACAAATACCCCATCAGCGTACTGGCATAAAATGTCGTCATTAAGCCTCGTAAGCCATCGTGTTTTTGTGTTCGGCGTTTTATATCTTGCTCTCAGTTTGTATTACTTCGGATTCAGTTTTGATTTCTACGAGATCAATAGGCTAGCCAGCATATCCAACGTGTTCGTTTTGCTTATCCCTTTCTTAATAAGCACTGGCGCAGTTGGTATTGTATTGGGCAGCCTATTGCCTAGAACGGAGCTGGTTACGTTAATTGTGCTGGTGAGTTCAATGCCACTGATTTTCACCGCTGGGTTTATATGGCCGGTTGAAAGCCTGCCGCAACCTCTGATTTGGATAGCAAATGCACTCCCGAGTACGCCAGCTATTCAAGGCTTTTTAAAACTGAATCAAATGGGCGCACAGCTTTGGCAAATTAAAGACTTGGTCACACAGCTTTGGGGGCTTGCGTTTATCTGGTTTGGTATCGCTTGGATTCGGATGCGTAATTCGGATGCGCAAAGTCTAGCCGGATAAAAATGCCTATAAAAAACAAACCCCGCCAACAACATTGGCAGGGTTTGTTTTCGAATCAGTTTTCTTTTCAAATCAAACTAGCTTTGCGCGAGAAAGATCAGTTACCTAAACCCAACCCTTCAGACAGCGCTTTGATTTGTTCAAGATCCAGTTTATGAACCTCAATCATTTGTGCGATTTGGCTGAGTTTGGAATTCACGTCGTCACTCTTATCACACGAATCTGAAGACGCATCCCAAGATGTGCCTGCCAAAAACTCGTCACATTCTTTACTGAGTTTTTCCTTCTGAGGCAGCAGCTCTTTCTGTTCTTTAAGCAACCCGTCTAACTCTTGTCGGATAGCCATTTCGCGCTGAAATACTTCTCTTGAACGTTCAAACACAGAGGCTTGTAAATCGGCTTGTCGATTGAGTCTTTGGTTTGATATACCCAAATCTTCAAGTTGTGAGCCTTGTTGGGCAATCAACGCTTCTTGCTCTAGGTTCACCTTTTCAAGCTCTGTCACCGTCGTCTGTAGCTGTTGAAGTTGTGCTTGGAACTTAGCATTCAGTTCATCTGCTTGCTGAATCAATGCCGACTCAATCGCTTTGGCTGAGTCGACTTCATAGGCACTTATTGTTTGTTGAAGCTGTACATTTTCACCAGCCAACGTTTGAGTTTCTTTATCTTGAGATAGGTAGGCATCCTGCCAACTGCTTTGCGTAACTACGGCACCAACCAGTCCACCAATCGCTAGCCCTAATATGGCCGCAACTGTGATGTAGATGTAAGAGGATTTGTTACGCTCTTCAATAATGACGACTTCTTCCTGATCGTCATCGCGTTCGTCTTGGATATTATTGTCTACCATTCTTTAGCTCCAACGTCAGTTGATCAATTCCATGGTCATAACTGACACAACGTAGATTACAAACCCAATTATTGATGCAAGAATGACGCCTTTTTGCAGTTTTTCGTTGGTTCGATAACGAAAAAGTAGCACGGCGATGGCAATAAGCACCCCAATTGCAATTAGTCTGGTCATAACTTCCTCCTGTTCAGTTAGTTATACCACTTTTTTGAGCTTAGAGCGTAAACACAATGTCCGAAATATCGCGGCCACTATGGACCGAATGAAATGCTAGTTTGAAATGTAACCAATATGGTTAAAAAAGAGGTGGTCGTTTAACAGACCACCTTATATCTAGAATCAATGAAAGCGTTAAATC
Source organism: Vibrio sp. vnigr-6D03 (assembly GCF_002835515.1). Classification (NCBI taxonomy): domain Bacteria; kingdom Pseudomonadati; phylum Pseudomonadota; class Gammaproteobacteria; order Vibrionales; family Vibrionaceae; genus Vibrio; species Vibrio sp. vnigr-6D03. The sequence continues at coordinate 8,310 of NZ_PIZL01000027.1, read as the reverse complement.
ACTAGCCCCCCATCAATTTTTAACACCTGCCCCGTAATGAAGCTGGCTTTATCGCTGGCTAGAAACTCCACCCCATTGGTAATGTCTTCTGGTTTACCCATCCGACCTAGTGGCGTTTTTGCTTTCATCATATCCAATACTTTTTCTGGTAAATCCGCCGTCATCGGCGTTTCTACAAAGCCTGGAGCAACGCAGTTTGCTCTCACTTGCGCACCTTTGCGTGCAAACTCTTTCGCCCATCCTTTCGTCATGGCTATCACGCCACCTTTGGTTGCGGCGTAGTTGGTTTGACCAATGTTGCCATCTGTTCCGACAACCGACGACATCGTCACAATGGATCCGTAGTCATTTTCCATCATTATTGGTGCAATCGCTTGGGTGAGGTTGAATACCCCTTTTAAATTCACATCAATGACTTGATCCCAGTCTTGCTCTGTCATTCTGTCTATTAAGCCATCCCGCGTGATACCGGCATTGTTCACAAGTACGTCGATTCGACCAAACTCTGATTTAATGTCGTTCACCAGTGCTGCTATTGCTTCTCGGTCGCATATATTGACCGTGACGGCTTGTACATTCTCATGACTTGAAAAGGCTTCGCTCAGCACTTGTTCGTTCATATCAAGGGCATAAACCTTTGTTGCACCTTGTTCAGAAAACCGTTCGACAACCGCTTTACCAATACCTTGGGCGGCACCGGTTACAACACATATTTTATTGTTAAACATTGAGTGTCCTCTAGTGGGCTATTTAATACGCATTTCACCGTCTGGCGTTGGTTTGGGCTTAAAGTCCGACGTGAAAACAGCGCGTTCCATGTTTTTACTGCTGAATTAATAATAGGTTTAATCCACATTAGTGCTAGTCGGCTTCGGTCAAGATTTCATTACAACTTGATTTCCATCATTTCTTTCCTCACTAATCGTTTGCTTTGTTCGTTATTTGCGCAAACAGATTTTCCGCTACTGACATCGTCTTTTTCTTTTTGTACGATGCGCAGCTTAAAGTCGAAAGACTTTTGTTCCAGTGAAGACAGCAGGAGAGAGGTTTTACTCTAACTTTTCAATTTAAGTGAGTATAACCCGCCGAAGAAGTAAATCTTTCAGGTGCTAAATTCCAGATTTTCAATCTTGAATTGGCGAGGACTGTTGTTGGAGGAACCTCTGGAGAGAACCGTTAAATCGGTCGCCGAAGGAGCAAGCTTCTCTATCAAGTGATCTAAAGATTACTTGGTTATACAGAAGTGAAACTCTCAGGCAAAAGGACAGAGGAGTGAAAGGCAACCATTTCAACCAAACCTTTTGGTGAATAACCCATTTTGGGATCTGCTCTTGTGAGTAGACGCCCCCTTTCTCTCTTCTCCTTATGTTTTATTAATTAAGGGGAAACCATGCAAGAACTGCATTCCATTTTACTGACCATTGATAACTTGGTCTGGGGACCACCGCTACTGATCCTGCTAGTAGGAACAGGCGTGTATTTCACATTCAAACTGAACATTCTTCAATTTCGCTATTTACCCAAGGCGTTAAAAATGGTGTTTAGCAAAGATACGGGCTCTGGTGACGTATCTAGCTTTGCTGCGCTGTGTACCGCTTTATCGGCCACCATCGGCACCGGTAACATTGTGGGTGTCGCAACAGCCATAAAATTAGGCGGGCCGGGCGCGCTGTTTTGGATGTGGTTGGCTGCCGTGTTTGGAATGGCAACTAAATACGCAGAATGTTTACTCGCCGTAAAATATCGCCAAAAAGACAGCAACGGCCAGATGGTTGGCGGCCCGATGTATTATTTGCGTGATGGCGTGGGATCTAAGTTTTTAGCGACAATGTTCGCCATCTTTGCGCTGGGCGTTGCCTGTTTTGGAATCGGCACATTCCCACAAGTGAATGCGATTTTAGACGCTTCTCAGCTTTCATTTGGTTTGCCACGAGAAATAGCAGCCGTTGTACTTACCCTACTCGTTGCGTTTGTTACTTTGGGCGGTATTCAGTCCATTGCTCGCGTAGCGGGTAAAGTCGTTCCTTCCATGGCATTACTGTACATTGGCGCTTGTGTCAGCGTATTACTGATGAATGCAAGCCAAGTAATACCGGCTATTCAGCTTGTTCTAGAATCGGCGTTTACAAATACCGCAGCAACTGGCGGCTTTTTAGGCGCAAGCATCATGTTGGCTATTCAATCTGGTATCGCTCGCGGTGTCTTTTCAAACGAGTCGGGCTTAGGAAGTGCACCAATTGCAGCGGCAGCGGCCAAAACAGATTCCTGTGTCAAGCAAGGGCTGATCTCGATGACAGGCACTTTTTTCGACACGATCATCATCTGCACAATGACAGGATTAACGCTTATTTTGACGGGAGCTTGGCAAGGTGATCTCGCTGGCGCAGAGATGACAACATCGGCATTCGCCATGGGGCTTAACTCCGACACTTTCGGACCTATGTTGGTATCGATTGGGCTTATCTTCTTTGCTTTCACCACGATTTTAGGCTGGAACTACTATGGCGAGCGCTGTGTGGTGTACCTAATGGGCACTAAAGCCGTATTGCCCTACAAAATAGTATTCGTTGTGTTGGTAGCTTCTGGTGCCTTCTTAAAGCTGGACATGATTTGGCTGATTGCCGATATTGTGAACGGGCTGATGGCAATACCTAACCTAATAGGGCTCATCGCTTTAAGGCATGTGGTTGTGGAAGAAACCAAACTCTTCTTTGAGAAGACAGCTCGTTCTAATACAGGTGTTATTACTTCAACGTAGTCGCTTTGGGTTGGCGAGAGCCTTAACTCTCGTCGACAAGCAACTTAACACCTAAGCCTATTAAGACAGCGCCAGTTGCGCCTTCTACCGCTTTTAGAAATGTGTCGCTGCTCAGTAACTCCTTGGCTTTGTTGACCATAACCACTAAGCCACCCTGCCAAACCATGGCAATAACAAAGTGTATTCCTGCCATAAACATGGATTGAGCGACAGCGCTGCCTTGCGGGTCGATAAATTGTGGTAAGAATGCCAAGTAAAAAACTGCGGTTTTAGGGTTCAGTACATTAGAAAGAAAGCCTTCTCGTAACACTGCCAAACGGGTGATACCCGACACGTTTTCTATTTCGCTAGGCAAAGAAGTGCGAGCTTGAAACAAAGAGCGAATTGAACCTATTCCCAACCAAATAAGATAGCCTGCCCCTATAAGCTTGAGTGCCATAAACCACTCAGCGGATTGCAATAAAATCGCAGAAATACCGATCGCTGAAAACGTCGCATGAACAAACAAACCACAACAAATCCCAACACTGGTTAACAGCCCATGTTGCGTACCCGAGCGGCTTGTATTTCTGACTATAACAGCAGTATCCAGACCCGGTGTTAATGTAAGAATCGTAATCGCAACTAAAAAGGCTTCAATGTTCAGTATTTGCATGACTTTTCCATAAAAATTCAACGACATTGAATTTATACCGCAAATCGCGCTCAGTCCCAAATTTTGAGCATTTTGGCTCAGCTCACAGGACAATAATTATTTACCATTTCGCCCGATGATTTGAGGCTAAAGCCTTGCTATAGTTGGCGTCAACAATAACAAGCCCCTATGTAACAAGGACAGCCATGAGTTACTACGACAAGTTGGTAAAACACAATAAAAAAATTTCTCGCTTTGAGCACCTAGAGGCAATCTGTGGCTGGGACGCAGCAGCCGTTATGCCCGCTGGTGGCAGTGAAGCACGCTCTGAAGCGCTAGCCGAGCTTTCGGTGCACCTGCATCAGCTTTCTAATAAACCAGAATTAGCTGAGTGGTTTGATAAAGCAGGATCTGAATCCTTGTCTGCGGACGAAACAGCCAGCCTAGCTGAAATGAAGCGCATTTGGCAGCAAGAAACCGTCTTACCTGAAGAACTGGTAGAAGCCAAATCATTAGCAGGTTCAAAATGTGAACACGCATGGCGTACCCAACGTGGCGAAAACGACTGGAACGGCTTTGAAAAAAACTGGGCTGAAGTGGTTAAACTTTCTCAGGAAGAAGCGCAGATCCGTGCTGAAGCGACAGGGAAAACACCTTACGATGCAATGCTAGACCTCTACGAGCCGGGTGTATCAACGGAATCACTGGAGTCCGTGTTCAGCAACGTAAAAACATGGCTTCCAGACTTGATCAACCAAGTCATCGATAAGCAAGCTAAAGAAGATATTATCATGCCAACTGGCACATACAGTGCAGCAGACCAAAAAGCACTTGGGCTGGATGTAATGAAGCTTCTGCAATTTGACTTTAACCATGGTCGTTTAGATGAAAGTACACACCCATTTTGTGGTGGTGTACCAACGGATGTTCGCCTCACAACTCGTTACGATGAGAACGACTTTATCCAATCTATGATGGGCACCGTGCACGAAACGGGTCACGCACGCTACGAGCAAGGTCTGCCTAAGAAATTTGCAGGTTTACCAGTAGGTGAAGCTCGATCAATGGGAATCCACGAGTCACAGTCTCTCTTTTTTGAAATGCAGATTGGTCGCAGCACGCCATTCATCCAAATTTTGGCAGACAAAGCGCGTAAGCAGTTCCAACGTAACGACGATCCTACTTTCTCAGCAGAGAACTTCCACAAGCTGTACACCCGTGTTGAAAAAGGGTTTATTCGCGTGGATGCCGATGAACTGACCTACCCTGCACACGTGATTCTTCGCTACGAAATCGAACGTGATTTGATGAATGGCAAAATCAAACACACCGACGTACCAGAGCTTTGGGCAGAGAAAATGCAAGCTTACCTAGGCTTGGATACTCGCGGTAACTTCACCAATGGCTGTATGCAAGACATTCACTGGACAGATGGTGCTTTTGGTTACTTCCCAAGTTACACATTAGGTGCCATGTACGCGGCTCAGATGATGGCAAGCATGAAGCAAAGTGTCGATGTAGAAGGCGCTATTGCTAGCGAAGACCTATCGCCAATCTTCACATGGCTGGAAGAAAAAGTATGGAGCCAAGGCTGCTTGCACACCACCGACGATTTGGTGAAGCGTGCCACAGGTGAAGTGCTGAATGCTGATCACTTCAGAGCGCATCTAGAAGGGCGTTATTTGTAGTTTCATAAGGTTAGAAAAGATTAAAGAGCCGCAATCGCGGCTCTTACATTTTCTATAATCAATTAACTTGAAGATACAAGTTTGAGCACATAAAAATTGTTATTTATTCGAGACGTCAGAGTACTTGCGATCTCTGGTAGAATCACATTGAAAAATGATCCGTACCAGCAGTTTTGGACACCGAGTTAGATGTATATAGCGAGTACAATCACTACAAAATGAACAATAGCAACTAAGAAATCTAGAATTAAACACTCCCCTGAATTTAGAGCAGAAGCCCTGAAGCCAGCAGAATCTCTGCTGGCTTTCATATATGCTTCGCTTTAAGGCACAATAACCGCAATATATTTAGAAAGTTATCGCCCTAACGCATTGCTCTTTACTCACAAAAGTTCTTTGAGAGTTACCGATCAATGGAGCCCAGTAATCTTGGTAGTATTTCACAGCTTCTGTTTCACTCGCAATAATATACATCATTTCAATCAACGAAGCGGGTCTTTGTTCATAAACATTATGCGATCCAATCGAAAAGAGTTTCTTGTCAATCATTATCGCCTTAGAGTGGTTCGCAAAAGAGTAGTTTGTGTTGGGATACGTTTCACTTTGACGGTCGATCCTGAGATTCCCTAGCTTAAAGTGCGAGCAAAATTTTTGTCGACTGTCTGCATCATTTGTAACGCCGGAGTCGATTGCCGCTGTCCAAAGGGCTCCAATAATATCAGTATTCGAAGCATTAGATGTGGTATCAAAGGGGGCAACCAAGTTCGATATCACTACTTTCACGTCGACCCCTTCAATCGATTTTTTGGCTAACATGTAGGCTAACTCTTCGTCGATATCTCTTAACAATGCACCGAACCAACTTTTACTGTATGGATTGACGAGAGACTGCTGTGAAAGAAGGATCTCTTGTTGAGCCGCTGATATCATCGCTAAAACTCCTACTTTCATATCAAATCGATCAGCGCCATCGATAGTCATTGGATTTCCTTGATCCAAAATCAACACATCAATATCACCAGAAATAACAGGTGGGAGGGGCAAAAGTTGCTCAACGTATGGAACAGTATCAGTTAACGCTATCGCTCCGTGTTGCCATTTCAACATGTGCCTAAAGTCCCCTGTTCGCCACATCTTGTCGACGACTTTGTGCGTAAAATACGCAGCCGTACCTTGTACCTTAACGGATGTATCAATGACTGGTGTTTCTGCGAAATATTCCTCCCATAAATTGTGCCCTCCAGTAATAGCCTCTATCCCGTCAACCGCCACAATCTTGCTGTGATTCCATGTGAGATCAAAGAGCCCTGTATCTGGCACCAAAAAGCTCTTTCTCCCCCCACTAATGAACACCTGCATGTTGGTTTTACCTGTTAAACTCGAAACCAATTGAGTTAATATGCCCTGCAGATGAGTATTCCACTGTGTTTCGGGGATCCCGGATTCAGAAACAAAGCCTTGACCGATGAGCTTCCGTTTTACAATATCAATCACATAATCTGGCCACCCCGTCGCCAAACCACCTAGCCCCACATAGATCCGAACAACAGGCGATGTTCCATTTCGTTGTGCATTTATCTCAATCGTTCTTAGTGCATCTTGCAGCCTCGTGATCCAAGAATCGTCGATTCTCGCTAGTACTGTCAGATCAATAATATGTTGACCATTCTTAATGGTGTTGATCACTTTGTCCCGAAAGACTTCGTTGTTTCTGTGAACATCCGCTACGCTGCTCTCTCTGCCTGAAAGAGAAGACATCACCTCAATCGACGTCACTGGAAAAAGGTGCCATGTATGAGCGTAGCCAACACGACTCAACCGCTTTGATACCTGTCTCAGCAAACATTGTGCATTACAGTCACCAATAATGTCCTCAAGGAAATACTGTTTAACATCGTGGATTATCTTAGCGTTTGCCGCTTCCTGAGCAGGAATGTCGCCAATCTCGACACCAACTTTGTCGTAGTATTTAGCTACGAGCTCACCCGGTGAGCTAATGTAAAACTCCTCGACTTTATATGGGTTGGAATACCTTGAACCTGAAACATAACCAGAGTTTGCGTATGTACCCGAGTTTTGCATAACCAGCCTACCCGAAAAGCGAGAAGGCTCGATGTGGTAAAGTGGTGTTGAGCCACTTGTATTCGGATCGGGACGAAATGCCCAGCGTAAATTGTCGCTGATTGGTTCATCAATCGAGCATTCCCCCGCCTTAGCCCACGCCCATGACGTAATATCTGTCAATGGATTGATGTAACAAACTGTATACCGTACGGTACCTCCCCAATTGGAAAAAAGTGTATTTTTATGGACATTATAGAAATTTTTATACGTCCTCAATTCGCTGTCTTTGCCAAAATAGACATTGCCTGCAGAGGTTGGATAAAGACTGTGATTTTCAGGGATGGGTTTATTGGCATAGATATCTAATGAAAACTGAGTATAGCCTGGTGATTGCTTGGTGATCATTTCTTGCATATTTTGTACTACGACCAAAGGGTAGCTCGGGTTTATCGAAACCAGCCCTTCCGGAGTTACCGATATCGATTGATTTCTCAATGTTACGTTGCCTGTTTTTAGGCGTATACCAACCCGAGAATAATCGGTGTACCAATTTTGACGCGTATTGTTGATGTCACATGTATCCGTGTACAACACCCCACCTCCTTCTGGCACTGTCAAGCATTCGTACCCAAACTGCCATTCATGCGCTAAATTCCTTCTTGTAATAAGCTGACCATATTCTGTGTAGGTCCAATATGTGTCTAACCGACCGCAGTCAGATATACCAGCCTTGTCGACTGGCCATGCACTCGGAATTAAACAACCATTGTTTAAGCCAATTTTTATCTTGTGCTGTTCTAAGAATACTTCTGGGGGGACTAACGCTTGGGGGGCAGCACTAAGTGCTGATGTGACTAAACTACTTGCCACAATGATAGGAAAAGAAAAACTGAGCTTGATAAAAATGTTCATGACAACCTCCCGTTGCCTATAGCTGGTTTACTAAACGAGCATTCAGAAACGAGCAAGATCCTAACTCACTGCAACAAGTTGTGCCAATAACTTAATAATCTATAAAAATAATTGTAATGACCGGTTATTATATAAAATAATTTAAGTGACCGATTATTATATAAAATAATTTTATTTACCAAACATTATATCTAATAGAGCCAAGAAGAAATGGATGTATAAAAAACATTACCTATACCCATATATGGTCTCCT